>DATIGG010000075.1:0-16705 GCA_035454825.1 Thermodesulfobacteriota bacterium
AGGAGACACGGGGATAGGGAGATAGGGAGAGAGGAATGCCCCTCTTTTTCAGAAACGGTAGAATCATCCCAGGAACAGGAGAAGGCCCCCAGGGCTCCGTCAAAGTCGCATAAGGCAGACTTGACAAAATCCTTCAAAATCTCCCTTTTACAAAGGGAGGCTTTGAGTTCCCCCCTTAGAAAAAGGGGGGAGGGGGGGATTTTGGGTTAGGGTTATTTTTTGAATTCACCACGGTAACGTCAACCATGACGTTACCGTGTGTCTCGGCGAAAAAAACTTGAAATGATGGGGATTGATATTTTATAGTGTTGCAGGATTTAATAAAATAAACTGAAGACAGGGCACTTAGTTCAGGGGGAGAACGCCTGCTTCACACGCAGGAAGTCGTAGGTTCAAATCCTACAGTGCCCACCATTCTTTCGAAAGCAGAAAGTGGTGTTCCACTTTCCACTATCCACATTTGAGGAAGAAAGATGTCCGGACATTCAAAATGGAGCACGATCAAAAGGAAGAAGGGCGCAGCAGACGCCAAACGGGGCAAAGCCTTCACTAAAATTATCAAAGAGATCATGGTTGCAGCCCGAATGGGCGGAGGAGATCTCAATTCCAATCCGAGGCTTCGGTCTGCTGTCCTCGCCGGCAAAGCAGAGAACATGCCCAAGGATAATATCGATCGGGCGATCAAGAAAGGAACAGGAGAACTTGAAGGCGTCAACTATGAAGAGATTACCTACGAGGGTTATGGTCCGGGCGGGGTGGCCATGCTCGTCCAGGTTTTGACGGACAACAAAAACCGTACTGTTGCCGACATCCGGCATATCATCTCGAAGCATAATGGTAACCTCGGCGAAACGGGATGTGTCTCCTGGATGTTCGAAAACAAGGGATTGATCCTCATCGATAAGGCAGGGGTCGATGAAGATAAACTCCTCGAAGTAGCCCTGGATGCCGGAGCCCTTGATGTGAAAGACAATGGGAAGGAATTCGAAGTGACGGTTTCTCCTGCCAGTTATGAAGAGGTGAAAAAGAAGATCGAGCAGGCGGGGTTTAAGCCGACCTATGCTGAAGTAACGATGGTACCCCAAACCACCATCAAGTTAGTCGGAAAAGAAGCGGAGCAGATGCTGAAACTGATGGAGGGGCTTGAGGACTCCGATGATGTTCAGAAGGTTTATGCCAACTTCGATATCGCCGATGAGGAAATGGAACGGCTCAGTGCATAAAGCCTTATTATTTGGGATGAAAGGCCACCTTTGTTGAGAATAAATTGGGTGGCTTTTTTTATTTCAGTGTCAAATCCCCTCTCCCTTTTCCAAAAGGGGGCGACGGGGGATTAGGAATTTCACAGTTCGTAAAGGTTCTATTTGTGAGAGCGATTGGAGTTGACCCTGGATTAGCAAGGACAGGCTTTGGTGTGGTGGAAACGCTTTCCCGGGGAGGGAAGGCCTGCGAATGGGGGACCATCCAGACAGAGGCTGGTTGTTCCATCCCGGTCCGTTTAAAGTCCATCCATGACGAACTTAGAGAATTGCTGGAAGAATGGAAACCGGACATTCTCGTTTTGGAAGAAGTCTTTGTGCTGAAACAGTTTCCTAAGGCAGCCATCCGGTTGGGAGAGGTGAGGGGGATTGTTTACCTTGCTGCCCAGGAGTGGCATATTCCGGTTCTCGAGGTTAAACCGACGGAAGTCAAGAGTGCTTTGACTGGGAGCGGAAGGGCAGATAAGGACCAGATCAAGAAGATGATTCGACAGATCCTCAGGATCGAGAATCCTCTTAAATCGAGCCATGCCGGGGATGCCCTTGCCCTGGCCTTGACCGGTCTTTCACGGAATGGAAACCTGAGATGGTAATGGATGTAATTCCAAATTTAAGATTTTAGAGGAATTAGATGATTCGATACATTGAGGGGAAGTTGCTCAAAAAAGAAGAGGATCGAATTGTCGTATTGACGAACGGAGTGGGTTATGAAATTCTCCTTCCAGCCATTGTCCGGCAGACCTTCAACCCGAAGAGGGCCGGGGAAGAAGGAGAGATTGTAAAACTTTATATCTATTATCATCAGACCGAGCGCCAGCCCAAGCCCTTGCTCATCGGATTCAACTATGAACCGGAGAAGGAGTTCTTCGAAAGGTTTATTAAGGTGGAGGACATTGGACCTCCGTCGGCTGTGAAGGCCCTGGTCTTACCCATTCCCAGGATCGCCCGCGCCATTGAAGAGAGGGATTCAAAGACCCTCGAAAACCTCAAGGGGGTAGGGAAGCGGACGGCAGACAAGATTATCGCCACCCTCCAGGGAAAAGTGGGCAAATTTGCCATGATGCGTGAGGACCAGATTTTAGCCGAGGAAGAGGTTGTCGACTTTAAGAAGCAAGTGGAAGAGGTTTTGGTCAAGGACCTCGGCCATAAAGTCAGTGAAGCCCAAAGATTGATTAAAGAGGCCATTCTCAGAAACCCGGAAATCGGCACTCCTGAGGAATTGTTTGAAGAGGTCTATCGGGGACAAAAAGAGGTCTCACCTTAAAGACATCCTATAAAGAGTAAAGAATTAGGATGTCCGATTACAATCCGCAATTCTTACCTGAGGATTATACCAGGAGACGGCGAATGAAGAAGTCCGAAGGGATTTCTGAAGGAGAGAAAAAGGGGACGGTTATTGAAGAAGCGACCGATCAGGGCCTCAAAGAGACAGGAGAATACCTCGATCTCAGGCCGAAGAAGCTCTCCGAATATATTGGCCAGAAACAGGTGGTGGAAACCTTGGAGATAGCCATCCAGGCAGCCAAGAAGCGGGGAGAGCCACTGGACCATACCCTCTTTCATTCTCCGCCGGGTCTTGGGAAGACGACCCTCGCCCATATCATTGCCGAAGAGATGGGGGTCCATATCGTTACCACTTCCGGACCGGCCATCGAAAAGGGGGGGGACCTGATCAGCATCCTCACCCATCTCGAATGGGGAGATGTTCTCTTCATCGACGAGGTCCATCGCCTGCCCAAGGTAGTCGAGGAGTTCCTTTACCCTGCCATGGAAGATTTTTGTATCGATTTCATCTTCGATAAAGGTGCCCATGCAAGAAGCCATCGGTACCGGCTGGAACGGTTCACCCTTGTTGGAGCGACCACACGGGCCGGACTTCTCTCTGCGCCTCTCCGGGAGCGGTTTGGAATCCTGAGGACCCTCGATTTCTATGGTGTGGAAGAGCTTGGCCAGGTAGTCAGGCGTTCTGCAGCCATCCTCAATGTGCCGATCGATGAAGAGGGAACCGTTGAGATCGCCAAGCGTTCGAGAGGAACTCCAAGAATCTCGAACCGGCTTCTTAAAAGAGTAAGGGATTACGCCGAGATCCGGGGGCAGGGAAAAATCGACCGAACGATTGCGGATGAGGCGCTGCAGCTGGAAGGGGTCGACGAGATTGGCCTGACGAGTCTTGATCGCCGGTTCTTGGAGACTGTCATCCGGTATTACAAGGGAGGCCCTGTCGGTCTCGAGGCCATCGCTGCAACCCTTCAGGAAGAGGCAGATACATTGGTCGATATGATCGAGCCGTTTCTCCTAAAGATTGGGTTTATTGCAAGGATGCAGAACGGAAGAAGAGCTACTGAACTGGCCTACCAGCACTTCGGTCTTTCCTACCACGAATCCGGGAGACAGCTCTCTCTCCCCACCCGCAGAAAGGATAAATAGGTCCCAGATTCCAAATCCCAATCATCAAGTAATATCCAAAGTAATCACCCATGGCCGCGTGGTCACCCACGAACCATGAAAATACTCGGGCCTCTTTCGGTTAGGGTTGCGGTTACGAAACCCGTTTCGTTTAATGTCAAAGGGTTACGTCAAGTTCTTAAGACCAATGAGCTAACCGAATGACGATACGGGCATCGTTGCCTTGAGACGCGACCTTTCTTTTCTACCTAATTTCAGCCTATTAAACCGGCGGCCTTCTCAGGTGCCATTCGGTGGCCTGTTCATAGGCATGAGCGGCGCGAAGCACAGTTTCTTCTTCAAAGGGCCGTCCGGCAAGCTGCAGGCCGACGGGAAGACCATCGGAAAAGCCGCAGGGCACGCTGATCGCGGGAAAGCCGTTGAGATTGAAAGGTCGGGTATACTGGGTGAGAAGAGGAATCACTTTCATCGTCTTCCCTCCGACTTTCATCTCATTCATGCCGATCTTAAAGGCCGTGACAGGCACGGTGGGTCCGGCCAGAAGGTCAATCTTCTTCATCAATTCAAGGCTCTGCTGAATAAACAGGGACCGGGCCCGTTCAGCATGAAGATAATCGACAGCGGAGATGAAAAATCCGGCTTCAAGGCGAAGACGAACAGGATGCCAGATCCGGGGTCCTTTCTCCTTGATGAGCTTTTGATGATAAGCTGTGGCCTCTGCCATCTGGATGGTGCTTGCAATAGCTCCCATCTGATGATACATGGGCCAGGAGACTTCAGAGACTATTGCTCCTAATTCTCCCAGCTTTTGGATCGCTTTCGAAACAGTCTCTTTTACCCTGGCGTCGATGGAGGCTTCAAAATACTGCTTCGGAACGCCGATCCGAAGGCCTTGTATATTTGCGGTGAGCGCCTTCGTAAAATCCGGAACAGGAAGATCGACCGAGACAGGATCGTTTGGATCATATCCGGCTGTGGCGTTCATGACGAGGGCGCAATCCTCAACGGTGCGGACCAATGGGCCCGGGTGATCCTGACTCCAGGCAAGGGCAGTAAGACCAAACCGGCTGACACGGCCATAGGTTGGTTTGAGACCTGCAAGGCCGCACAGGGCGCCCGGAATCCGGATCGAACCGCCTGTATCGCTCCCCATCGTCAGGGTGCACTGGCCTGAGGCTGCTGCAGAACCTGAACCGCCGCTCGACCCTCCGGTGATAAGCTCTGTGTCCCATGGATTATGCATATGCCCGTATTCCGGGTTTTCTCCCGTGGGACCATAAGCAAAGGGATGCATGTTCAATTTTCCAAGAAGGATGGTTCCGGCTTTTTTCAGCCTGGTTGAGACGGTGCTGTCAAAGTCAGGAATGAAATTTTCGAATAACTTTGTGCCGGCTGTGTTTGGCATTCCCTTCACGTAGTAGAGATCCTTCAGTCCGAGAGGGATGCCATGGAGAGGTCCTTTGCACCTTCCTGCCAGAATTTCCTTCTCTGCCTTGCGGGCCTCTTCCATTGCATTCTCTGGGAGAAAGGAGATGAAGGAGTTCAGTTTAGGTTCCAGGGCTTCAACCCTTGCGAGATGGGCTTCAATGACCTCAACGGGAGAGACTTCTTTCTTTTGAATCATTCGGCCGAGCTGGCCTGCGCTTAAATAACAGAGTTCTTTTGCATCCATGGATTACCCCTTTTTCGCAAGCGAAGGCATGAAGGGTTCGATATCCGTCAAATCCAGGTTCTCAATCGATTTTAAAGTTGGAAGAAGGCCGTGAAGATAGGCATAGAGATCTTCAAGGTGGGCAGCATCAAGATCGAGCCCGGAATCTTCTGCCACATGTAAAAAAGTCTCTCTACTTAAAGAGATGTCTTGAGTCACGAGCAAACCCCCCTTAGAAAACGTGTCTAAATCCGAAGCCCTGCACCGGATGGTGTTCAGGGCGAAGCACGAAATTCGAAATTCGAAAGAATCTCGAATGACCGAATGTTAAATGTTCCAAACAAGAGAGTTTAGAGATTTTGATCCCGCCGAGGCGGGATTGAAGATTCGAATTACGTTGAAAATAACCCCAGAAATTTCCTCGCCCCCGACAGGGGGAGAGGACTTCGTCATGAGCTCAGTCGAACGATGAAGGTGAGGAGGAAACCGAAAATATCCCACCCTCACCCGGACCCTCTCCCGCCAGCGGGAGAGGGGGACATATTGTTTTCATGGTTCGCAGGTGACGAACCCGTCATGTAAAATCTGTTTCGGAATTCGATTAGATATTCGGATTTCTAAACTTAATCTGAGCCTAAACCTTATTCACTTATGATTTGAATACATCCTGATTGATATCGACCTTGGCTTTGGATCGCAGTTGGCTGAGCCAGTTCTGGAAAAACTCCTCCTGCTTCTGGTTGGTCAGCCGCTTCTCGAGATTTTTCTTCACTTCCGGAAATTTCTTTTGATCTGCAGGCTCTACAGCCAGTAATCGGACGGCAAAATATCCGTCCTTGGTCTGCAAGATCTCTTTTGGCAGAGGATTCTTTTCTGTGAGCGGGGCGAGAATGGTTCCAGCATCTTTCACAGGTCCGATTTTAGGAATCGCACCTGCTGTCCGTGTAAAGAACCCTGTTTCATCCAGGGGAAGGCCTGCTGCCCGGCCAACCTCCCGGACATCTTTTCCCTCCCGAATCTGCTTGAGAAGGTCTTCGGCAACCTGGCGGGCCTTCTCCTCTGCTTTCTTGCCAACGACCTTCCGATTCACCTCCTCCTTCACCTCTTCGAGAGGAGGGATTCGGGATTCCTTTTTGTTCAAGAGCTTCAGAACATAGAAATTCGGCCCCACATTCGTGACAGGAGAGATCTCCCCCACTTTGAGCGAGAAGGCGCTGGTATAAAAATTTGGATCTCTTCCAATATCGGGTACCTCATCACCTTCCTTAAAAAAGCCGGTCGTCCTGATGGGCACATCTTTTTCCCGGGCATACGTCTCGAGATCACGGCTCCGAAACAAAGAATAGAACGCGTCCTCAGCCTTTCGGGCCGCTTCTGCCCTGGCCTTCTCTTTCTTCAGAGACTTCGAGATCTCCTCCTTTACCTCTTCCAGGGATTTCTCCTTCTCTTCTTTAACTTCCTCCACTTTAAAGATGGTGAATCCCACAGGCCTTAAGATGAGACTGCTCGTCTCCCCTGTCTTCAGGGAGAAGAGGGCTGCCTCGGAAGGTTCATCGACCATTCCTTTCTGAACCCAGCCCAGTTCGCCCCCCTTTGGGGCGGTATTCGCTTCCGAGACCTGTTTGGCCAGAGAGGCAAAGTCCTTTGTCTTCTTCGCTTTCTCTAAGATCTCCTCAGCCTTCTTTCTCTTTTCATCAATCTTCTCAGGAGGATCTTGGGGATTGACTTTAATCAGGATCTCCCTTGCCTTGACCTGTTTGGGAGTTTTAAACCGGTCCTTCTGGATTTCATAAGTCCGTTTGATGTCCTCGGGAGAGACCTGGGCCCTGGCTTCGTAATCTGCAGGCCTGAAGGCAAGATACTGGATCTGGATGAAGGCGGGCGTCCGGAACTCCTCCTGATTCTTGCTGTAATAATCCTTGATCTCGATCTCGTTAGCCGTGACCTGACTCTTCAGAACATTGGGGGAAACCTTGATGAAGTTGAGATTGATCCGTTCGGTTTCGAGAAGAAAGGTATCCCAGACCTCGTCCTCGGAAACCTTCACAGCATTCTGACGAACCAGATTGACGGCCCTGGACATCAGAATCCTTTCCCGTGTGGTGCGCTCGAATTCCTCTGTACTCATTCGTTGGGAACGGAGGAATCGGTCATAGAGCCGGGGATCAAACTGGCCATTGACTTGAAAAGCAGGGACGGCCCGGATCATCTCCTTTAAGTCCTCGTCATAGACGGTGAGACCAAGCCTTGATGCCTCCTGAACAATGAGAATTCGGTTGATCAGATCGTCGAGGAGTTTCTCCTTCAGTTTGAGTTCCGTAACCATTTTTTCGTTAAAAGCCGGACCGAGAGCATCCCGGTACTGTTTGATCAGGTTTTGATAAGCATCTCCATACTCCCTGAGATCGATCACGGCTCCATCCACTCTTGCGGCATAGGTCTCTTTCTTGTCCCGAAGGAGATAGGATCCTCCCCAGGAAACGAAGGTCACTGCAACAAGAATCAAAAGCCCTTTGATCAACCAGGAGGATGCATTTTCCCTTAAGAGTTTCAGCATAAAAACCACTCCTTTCTTTAAAAACAAATATTAATCAATTCCTCCTAAAAAGACAAGAGTTTGAGTCCGTGAAATTAGATGAATTTCCTTGAATAAGATTTTGGTATTTGTTAATATAAGGCGTGTCTGTTTATTTGAGAGGTGATAGGCATGGTGTTTGATTCACTGTGGGGTCTATTCTCGACGGATTTAGCGATTGATCTCGGAACGGCCAATACCGTCGTTTATGTCAAAGGGAAGGGGATTGTCTCTTCGGAACCTTCGGTGGTTGCGATCCAGAGGGACTCCAGAGGGGACAAGCGGATCCTTGCTGTAGGCCGGGAAGCGAAGGAGATGCTGGGCCGGACCCCTGGATCCATTTTTGCCATCCGGCCCATGAAGGATGGGGTGATCGCCGACTTTGAGATCACAGGGGAGATGCTCCGGTATTTCATTGCAAAGGTTCATAACCGCAAAGCCTTGCTCCGGCCGCGAGTTGTCATCTCCGTTCCCTCGGGAATCACGCCTGTCG
Source organism: Thermodesulfobacteriota bacterium (assembly GCA_035454825.1). Lineage (GTDB taxonomy): Bacteria > Desulfobacterota > BSN033 > BSN033 > UBA1163 > DATIGG01. The sequence continues at coordinate 8,385 of DATIGG010000075.1, forward strand.
AAAAGCGGGCAGTCCGAGAGTCAGCCCAATCGGCAGGGGCGAGAGAGATCTATCTGATTGAAGAGCCCATGGCTGCGGCCATCGGTGCCGGCCTTCCGATCACTGAAGCCTCTGGGAACATGATTGTGGATATCGGTGGGGGAACCACGGAGGTGGCGGTCATCTCCCTTTCGGGCATTGTGACCAGTCAATCCATCCGGGTGGCTGGAGATAAGATGGATGAGGCGATCGTCCAGTACGTCAAAAGGAAATATAATCTTCTGATCGGAGAACGAACAGCGGAATTGATCAAAATCAATATCGGAACGGCCTATCCTGAGGAGAATCCCCAGACCATTGAAGTCAAGGGAAGAGACCTTGTGACAGGCATTCCAAAGACCCTTGAGGTTAATAGTGAAGAGGTTCGGGAAGCCCTGGCGGAATCGATTAATACGATCATCGATACGGTCCGGATCACGCTCGAAGGAACACCACCGGAATTGTCGGCCGATATCGTCGACAAAGGGATCGTGCTCGTCGGCGGAGGGGCCCTTCTCAAAAACCTCGATGTTCTTCTCCGGGAAGTGACAAACCTCCCCATCACCATTGTGGACGATCCCCTTTCATCGATCGTATTGGGTGCAGGGATGGTTCTCGACAACGAGGATCTCCTCCGCACCGTCACCGTTCAGTATTAAGAATTGATGAAGACACGGGGACTCTCTCTCTTACGGCGTTATCCTATCCCGGCCCTGATCCTTTTTCTCTTGCTGATTGCCCTGATTCTGATGTCTTTGAGGGTCAGACAGCAAAAGGGGATTGCCTTCATGGATTCCCTCCTCATGGAACTCTGTTCTCCTTTTCAGACGGTCTCGACTTTTGTGAGCCAGGCGCTTCACCATACCTTTCAACAATACTTCTTTCTGGTCCATCTCCAGAGAGAAAATGAGATGCTGAAGCAGCGTATGGTCGAGCTTCAGAAAGAAAACAACCTGAAGGAAGAGGCGATCCTCGCCAACGAGCGACTCCGGAAACTCCTCCAGTTTCGGGAGAGGATCTCAACCTCGATGATTGCTGCCGAGGTCATCGGACAAGACCCCTCTTCCTGGTTCAAGAGTGTGACGATCAACAAGGGAGAAAGGGAAGGCGTGAGAAAGGGGATGGCTGTAATCTCGGCCGATGGGGTCGTCGGCCAGGTTCTCAAGATAGCCCCTCACTATGCAACCGTCCTCCTGATTACAGACTATAACAGTGCGATTGATTCGATCGTCCAGAAAACCCGGGCCCGGGCCATCGTAGAAGGAAAGGGAGAAAACCGGTGCCAGATGAAATATCTCCTCCGGACCGAGGAGGTGAAGGTTGGGGATGTGATCCTGACCTCCGGGTTGAGTGGAAATTTTCCAAAAGGACTCCTGATCGGAGAGGTTCGAAAGGTTGAAAAGAAAGGCCACGGCATCTTTCAGTACGCGGAATTGGTACCCAGTGTGGATCTCACCAAATTGGAGGAGGTCCTGGTCATTCCCGAATCCTCCTTGCCTCCTGCCGAAGAAAAGGCGAGGAAGACGAAGAGATCTCCAGGGAGCGGGACGAAGAAAAAATGAGACGAATCCTTCTCCTCATTCTTCTCGGAGTCCTTATCCTCACTGTGCAGACTACCCTTTTACGGCTCTTTCCCATTCAGAGAATCCGGCCAGACTTCCTGCTGATCTTTACCCTCTATCTGGGGTTTTCATCCTCACCCATCCCGGGAGCAATCCTGGCTTTCGTGATGGGTTATTTCTTCGACCTCTTTTCTGGAAATTCGTTTGGCCTCTACACCGTTTCGAGACTTCTCCTTTTCTATGGGGCCTATCTTTTTAAGTCCAAATTCTACCTTGAGGGATTCTCCTCCCAATTCATTTTCGTCTTCCTCTCCGCTTTTCTCGAGGGACTCCTCATCCTGATGCTTCTCACTTTTCTTAGCCCGGAACCTCTTTTTCATCTCTATCCTTCTTTCCTTCTCTCACTCTTCCCTCAGTCCACGTTCACGGCACTGATCACTCCTGTCCTCTTTCTCCTCTTCAGGAAGGGATCGAGTTTATTCGTCAGAGAAAATGGAATGGCAGTTCAGGAGAAGGGATAGAGATGGTTGAATTGAATTCCCAGAAGATGGAAGACCTCAAAGGAAGGTACAAATACTCCCTGTTCGTTCTCGGGACGGCCTTCTTTCTTCTCTGTGCCCACCTCTGGTATCTGCAAACCTTTCGGGGTAGTGAATTCCGCCGGATCTCTGAAAATAACTGCATCCGGATTCGGGAAAATCCTGCAGACCGGGGTCTCCTGTTGGATCGAAAAGGCCGTATTCTGGCCCAAAACCGGCCCTGCTTCGAGGTCTATCTTGTCCCGGAAGATCTGAAGGGAAACTCGGAAGTGGTCGGTCAGGTGGCGCAGCTTCTGAACCTGAACTCCGAGGAGATTCAGGCGAAACTCACGAGTTCAAAGCAGAGGGCTCCCTTCAAACCTGTCAAGATTAAACCGGATATCGAGTGGAACGAACTTGCCATTCTCGAATCGAATCGGGTTCATCTCCCTGGACTCCAGGTCGATGTCCGTCCAAAACGGACCTATAATTACGGCGCATTGGCCGCCCATCTTATCGGTTACCTTGGAGAGGTGGATGAGAATGAGCTCCGGCAGTCGATCGAGGTGCCCTATCGCATGGGCGCCCTGATTGGCAAATACGGGGTCGAGTATCAGTGGGAGACAGACCTCCGCGGGGTAGACGGAGGCCGGCAGATCGAGGTCGATGCCCTGGGAAGGGAGATCAGACCTATCCGAAGTGTGGAAGCTTTCCCTGGGAATAATCTTATTCTTACCGTAGACTTGGATCTCCAGAGGGTGGCGGAAGAAGCCTTCCAGGAAAAGAATGGGGCCCTAATTGCCATGAATCCCCGAAACGGCAGGATCCTGGCCATGGTGAGTAAGCCTTCCTTTAATCCTGACCTCTTTGCGAGAAATATTCCACCAGAGGAGTGGAGGGCCCTCATGGAAAATCCTTTTCACCCTCTCCAGAATAGAGGGATACAGGGACAGTATCCTCCAGGATCCGTCTTCAAAATCATCACGGCCCTTGCAGGCCTCGAATCAGAGGCTCTGACTCCCAATACCCAGTTTAACTGCACCGGGGCCTATCCCTACGGGAATCGGGACTTCCGGTGCTGGAAAGAGGGCGGGCATGGGGCGATCAGTCTTCGACGGGCCATCGTCGAGTCGTGCGATATCTATTTTTATCAGGCCGGATTGAAGATGGGAGTGGATATGATTGCCCATTATGCAAAAGAGTTTGGCTTGGGGAGAAAGACAGGAATCGCTCTTCCCCACGAAAAAACGGGCATTGTCCCCTCCTCCTCCTGGAAAAAGAAGCAGTTTGGAATTCCCTGGTACAGTGGCGAGACTCTTTCTCTTTCTGTCGGCCAGGGTTATCTCATTGCAACGCCGATTCAACTCGTCACCTTCATGTCAGCCGTTGCAAACGGAGGGAGGCTCTATCTTCCCCAGGTGGTAGAGAGAGTGGAAAATATCTTCGGGAAGACATTAAAGGAGTATCCTCCGGTAGAGAACGGAAGGGCCCAGGTTTCCGAGAAATCGCTGCGTTTCGTGCAGGATGCACTTATGGGCGCAGTGAATGAACCCCACGGGACAGGAGCTTCGAGCGCCCTCAAGGATGTGAGGGTAGCCGGAAAGACAGGAACGGCCCAGGTCATTCGGATGGCCCAGGATTTTAAAAAAGGGGATACGCAACGAATGCCCATGAGGTATCGGGACCATGCGTGGTTCGCCGCCTTTGCCCCCGTTGAAGATCCTCAAATCGCAGTGATCGTCCTGGTTGAGCATGGAGGATTTGGGGCAGCCGCAGCAGCTCCCATTGCGAAGCAGGTTTTTGAAAAGTATTTTCAACTTGAGCCTTCTTCTCTCACGAAGGTTGCTGCCAGCCCGAAGGAAACCCAACATGATGATTGACCGGCGACTCCTCATCCATTTCGACTGGACCTTGTTGGGGATCGTGCTGCTCATTGCCTCGATCGGGATTCTGAACCTCTATAGCATCTCTTCAAACGGTGAATCCCTCACCCCTTTCTACGTCAAACAGCTCTCCTGGCTTCTGATCGGTTTCGTGATCATGATGGCTGTTGCCTTCATCGAATGCCGCTATTACTCCGACTTTGCCTTTCCCATTCATGGAACTGCCTTCTTCTTGCTGGTGGTGGTGATGGTTTTCGGCATGATCACTTCAGGGGCCCAGCGGTGGATCAGAATTGGCGCTCTCTCCTTTCAGCCCTCCGAATTCGTGAAAATCTCCCTCATTATCGCTTTAGCCAAATTCTTTCAGCAACCCCCTGGCCGGGAAGGTTTTAGCCTGAAGGATCTTCCGATTCCCTTTCTCCTTCTGATTGTTCCCATGGGTCTCATCCTCAAACAGCCTGACCTTGGGACAGCCATTATCCTCTTTTTGATCCTCTTCTCTGTTCTGCTCTTTGTTAAGATCCGCTGGTCCTCCCTTCTCATCCTTGGCTTGGGCGGTGGATCGATTCTCCCCCTTCTTTGGGGTTTTTTAAAAGAATATCAGAAGAGGCGGATCTATACCTTTTTCAATCCGAGCCTGGATCCCCTGGGTTCAGGGTACCATATCATTCAATCCAAGGTTGCCGTGGGATCGGGCGGAATCCTTGGAAAGGGGTTTATGAAGGGAACTCAGTGCAAATTGGGCTTTCTACCGGAACAGCAGACAGATTTCATCTTCTCCGTTCTGGCAGAAGAGTGGGGTCTGATCGGATCGCTCGTCGTGATCAGCCTCTACCTCGTTCTCATTCTGTGGGGACTTCGCATCGCGGTTACAGCGAAGGATCGGTTTGGAGCGATTCTCTCTTTTGGTGTTGTCGCCATGCTCTTCTGGCATGTCTTTATCAACATCGGCATGGTGTTGGGGATGATGCCCGTCGTCGGAATTCCTCTCCCCCTTCTCAGTTACGGCGGGTCTTTTATGGTCTCGACACTCATGGGGGTTGGGCTGCTCTTGAATGTCAGTATGAGGAGGTACCTGTTTTAGGAGTTCGAGGAAAAATGAGAATAGGTTCTGAATTCGGTGTTTGGAAACTTCAAAATACTCAGATCAAATAACTCCGAACTTCGAACTCATCACTCCGAACTATTCAGAAGGGGGGTTCGTCTTCGGCAACGGGAGGCATTTCTTGTTCGACGATCGCCTCTTTCTCAAAACCAGAGGTCCCGCCTGATCCGCCGGCTGTTCCCAGCATCTGCATCTGGTTCGCAACGATCTCGGTGGTGAACCTTCGATTGCCGTCTTTGTCCTCCCACGAACGGGTCTGGATCCGACCCTCGATATAGATCTGCTTCCCCTTATGCAGATACTCTTTGCAGATCTCTGCGAGTTTGCCAAAGGTGACTATCCGGTGCCACTCCGTGACCGTCGTTTTTTCTCCTGCCTTATTCAACCGGTTTTCACTCGTCGCAATCCGGAAGTTAGCGACCGTGGTGCCGTTGGTGAGATACTTGATCTCTGGATCCGCACCCAAATTGCCGATAAGAATTGCCTTGTTGACCCCAGCCATAACTTCCTCCTCCCTGGGATGGGCTTAATCCTCATCCCCTCCATGCCCAACCTTATCATTTCTCTCTATTCTTTTCAAGGGATTTCCGGATTCGTGTAATCCCTTATTTCCATTTTTTTTCCGTCTCTTGCCCCCCCAAGTCTCAACATTGATGCCGGGAGGTGGAAGGGTTGACGGAAGCAAAAATTTATATTAGTTTTTTGTTTGGTGGTTCGAGGAGATCGAAATGGGGAAGAAGGGTGCGTTTTTTTTAGCGGCAGCGGGAATCCTCTACGTTTTCTCTGCCTCTCTTCTTTCTGCCCAAACCGATTGCCCTTCCTGCTCCACTTTTGGCATCCAGCTGTTTCAGGAAAAGAAAGTTGCCCCTTCTTTTTCCCTAAAAATGGTGGATGGAAAGCAGGCTGCCCTGAGCGACTTCAAGGGAAAGCCTGTCCTGTTTATCTTCTGGGCCTCCTGGTGTTCTGCTTGCAAAGAGGAGATGGCGCTCATCGAAAAATTTTCCCAGGGGAAAAAAGACCAGTTGACGATCTTCACGGTCGCGATCGATGGAGAAAACGAGAAGAGGATCAAACGAATCATCAGGGATCAAAAAATTAACCTTCCGGTACTTCTGGATATCAAGGAAAAAATCGCCAGGACTTATGGAATCAAGATGGTTCCCACCGTCTTTCTCATCGATCCAGAGGGAAGGATAGTGGGAACGATCGTTGGCCAAAGGGATTGGGAGTCGCCTGCAGCCTGGTCAGCCATGAGGGAACTCTTTTCCCTGTATTGAAAGGGTCGCTATCCGCTTTGATCACCTCTTTTTTCTTAAGGCATTGTGAAGTGCCTCCTTTGAAATTTTAAACCTCTTGAGTTAGAAATGGCTCCTTTTAAAGCCGGTTTTATCTCCGTCCTCGGAAGACCGAATGTCGGGAAATCAACTCTTTTCAACTCCATCCTCGGAGAGAAGATTGCGATTGTCTCCGAGAGACCCCAGACCACCCGAAATCGAATTCTCGGCATCCGAAATACAGAAAACAGTCAACTCATTTTCATCGACACGCCGGGGATCCACCATGGAAAGTCGACCTTGAACCAGCGGATGGTCTTTACAGCCATTGAATCCGGAAAGGATTCGGATGTTCTCCTCTTTCTGGTCGATGCATCCGCTCCTATTGTCGAAGAGGACCGGCAAATGGTGGGATCTCTGCGGGGAAGCAAGGGCATTCCCTTCCTGGTGATCAATAAGATCGATCTCGTTAGAAAAGAGAGCCTCCTCCCCATCATCGATCAGTACCACAAACTCCACCCCTTCGAAGGGATTATCCCAGTTTCAGCCCTCACCGGAGAAGGGGTTTCGCTTTTATTAGAGGAGATTCTGAAAGTCCTCCCCGAATCGCCGCCCTATTATCCAGAGGACATGATTACGGACCGGACAGAACGTTTTATCGTTGCTGAGATCATCCGGGAGAAGGTGATTCACCATTGTTATCAAGAGATCCCCTTTTCGACCGCTGTAACCATTGAATCCTTCGAGGCGCGTCCTGAGAAGGATCTGGTGGTTATCAAAGCGACCATCCACGTTGAAAGGGATTCGCAGAAGCAGATCGTCATCGGAAAAGGAGGACAGAAGCTGAAAAAGATTGGGGAGACGGCCAGAAAAGAGATTCAGAGCTTCCTGGGCAGGAAGCTCTTTCTGGAATTGTGGGTGAATGTGGAAAAAAATTGGACCCGTGACCCTCGCGTCCTGGATCGGTTGGGATATACCGCCCATCGGTTGTGATCCCGTGCTCCCTCAGAAGTTACGGCCGGAGATCCTATCCTCAGGATTGGGGTGGTCTCTTCGGAGAAACCTTGAACCGGCACCTCCCAATCCAATCGCCCATGAGATTGAGGGGGTACCCATCGGTTGTGATTTGGATTGACTTTAAAGATAAGGTGATATATATGAGTGGTGAATTTTGAGGGGAGGAGACAGAAGAATGATGGTCCGGTACAAAGATGAGGATGAGAGAGAACAGATCTCCTGGAGAGAGGTGGACCGGAGAAAAGATCGAAGTCCCTATGCCCCGAAAGAGACGCCCAGGGAACGGACAAGGACCCGCCGTTCCGAATGGATGATGAAAAAATATCGAAAGGAGGCGGACAAGCTTTTCATGGGTAAGAAAGGAACGAAAAAACACCAGAAAGCATTGGGTGATATCGACCGTTTTCACGGTACGGATCAATTTGAGACAGCCGTTAAAGCCTATCTGGATCAGTATGGCCTCCCCGATGATTGGAGCACCCTTTCCCTTCTATTGGATTACTCCGATCCAGAAACCGTGTCAGGCGCCATTCAAGCCATGCAGCCCTTCTATGAATCAAGAACGCCCATGGAACAACAGGGCTTCAAAGCAAGACTTGACATCCTGGCCATGACCACCCGGAACAGCGATCTCAGGGATATTGCCGAAGAGACGCTAAAAACGTTGTGATTCGATACCCCTTTCCATCGAATTGAGTCTTGCTCGTAATCCGGCAACCTCGGGTTCGATTGGCCAATTGTCAATGATTTGCAGAATTAAATTCAGTTCTGGCTTTCACTGCTAATTGCCGATTGATAATTGAACATTTTGCACTGATTATTTTGCCCGAGTTAGCCTTTTTGCTGATCCCTCGGTTTTCTTACGGGAAATTTTTTCTGGCTTTCAAAAGGGGGGATGCTTCGCTGTTTTTGCCGCAACCGTTCAAGCCTCTTTAGCTCTCCAT
>DATIGG010000076.1:0-3961 GCA_035454825.1 Thermodesulfobacteriota bacterium
TACCGGGTGGAGATGGAGGATGCGGATGTTGGAGAGATTGCCAGGTTCCTTAAACAGTTTGATCCTGATGTTGTTTTGAGCGATGACGGAGATGCCTCCCTCTTGCCTTTTCTCTTTTCGGCAGCAGAGAGATGGAAGACCTTCATCCCCTGGGATCGAGAGTCTTATCCCGTGAGGAGACAAGCAAATCCCAAGGGTTATTCTTACTTCTCCTATGGCCGGACCTACTACAAGGCCCCTGCCCATCTCTTCCTCGGGCGATGGCACATCGACCGGCAGAACTCCTTTATCTATGGTGAGTCGGGAATAGAGGGCGTGATCGAGCTGGCCCGAATGGCAAAGGTCCCGGTTCAACGGATGGCACGTACCTCTCCTGGGACGGCCATCACATCGATGCAGCTCGACCGGGCTTTTCAGGAAGGGATCCTTATTCCCTGGAGAAAGGGAGAGCCTGAGCGATTCAAGACAGCGTGGGACCTGCTTGTTGCAGATAAGGGGGGCCTCGTCTTTCAGCCCAGGCTTGGAATTTTTGAGGATGTAGCAGAGATCGACTTTACCTCCATGTATCCTACCATGATGGCCATCCATAATATCTCTCCAGAGACCGTGCTCTGCGGATGTTGTGAGAATCACCGGGTCCCGGAAGTCGGGTATTCGATCTGCGAGAAACGGGAAGGGATCGTTCCAAAGACCCTCAAACCCATCCTGGCAAGAAGGGCCTGGCTCAAGAGAATGGCCCTCACCCCTCCCCTCGGGGAAGAGACTCCTATTCTTCCCTCTCCCCTTGGGGGAGAGGGGAAGGGTGAGGGGGACAAAAGAGAAACCTACAACCGGAAGCAGACAGCCCTTAAATGGATGCTCGTCACATCGTTTGGATATTTAGGCTATCGGAATGCCCGTTTTGGAAGGATCGAAGCGCATGAGGCAGTTACTGCCTTTGGGAGAGAAAAGCTCCTGACAGCCAAGGAGATCTGCGAAGAGATGGGTTTTGAACTTCTCCATGCCATCACTGATTCGCTGTGGATTCGAAAAAAGGGATTCACAGAAGAGGAGGTGCTCGAACTCTGCAAGAAAATCAGCGATGCGACCGGAGTCAACATGAACCTGGAAGGCATTTACCGATGGATGGCCTTTCTTCCCTCGAAGCGAAATCCCAGGAGCCCGGTAGCCAACCGATATTTTGGGATCTTCAAAGGTGGAAAAATAAAGGCAAGGGGCTTATCGTTTCGGCGAAGCGATATGCCTCCCCTGATTCAGGAGGCCCAGGTTCGGATGGTCGAGGTTTTGGCAGAGGCAAAGGATATTGAGGAATATCGCTCGAAGATTCCCGGAATTTTAGACCTCCTTCTTGAATATCATCTGTTACTGAAAGACGGGTGCGCCAAACAGAAGGACCTAATCATCGGGAAGACAATCTCCCAGGAGCCCAATGAGTACAAGGTAGATAGCCTTACAGCCCTCGCGGCACAACAACTCGAGGATTTTGGAATCCCAATCCACCCCGGGGAGAAGGTCCGATATATGATCAAGGATGCCCAATCAAAAGAAAAAGATGAGAGGGTAAGACCTTTTCCATTGGTAGGTCCTGATGATACCTACGACGTCAAAGAGTATCAGAAGATGCTCCTGAAGGCCACCGAAGAATTATTGATCCATTTCGGTTATGATGTGGAGGGCCTTGAGGCGCTCATAAATCCCCCCTCATCCCCCATTGCTAAAAGAAAGAAAACGACTTCTTCCTCATCTCAAATTTCCCTTCGAGGGAGGAGGGTCAGGGTGGGGGTGGACCGAAGAAAAAATCCAGTGCTCCCTCTTTGTTTCAAGGAAGGAACGATTCATCCCTTTAGCAAAGAGACCTGAAATTCAAGCACTCGGAGAGGCTGCGTTGCAAGTCCGTTCATGGTTCGACAGGCTCACCACGAACGGATCACGGCACATTAGAAATCAATTATTTAGCCGTTCGTCCTGAGCGCGTCGAAGGGCGAGCGGCGAATTGTGACACAGTCTTTGACGGGAGAAGGTACGGGTGAGGGTGGACCGCGATAATTTTTGAATGTGACAATCCAAATACCTGTAGTGTAGCCCTTTATGGGCGTAACGGAGGAATGTGGAAGAATCAACCCAATTGACAAATCTTCTAATTGTGGTATCTTGTCCGTGAACTGGAACGAGTGGGTCTTGTGGAGAAGTTGCTTACCAGTCTCAATCTTCCCACGCAGCCGGAAATCGACCGACTTTGGGCCGAAGAGGCCACCCCGATGCCGAAGCTGAACAGAGAATGATCGAAACATATATCCAGAAGATTGCTTCCATCACCAAGCGAGGAGATGCTCGCGAGGAATCCTATTATGCTGCCCTTGCGGAGCTTCTTGAAGAGTTCTCCGAAACCAAGAGAAAAAAGAAGGCCCACGTCACCGTTCTGCCCAAGAAGACCGAAGCAGGCAATCCAGACTTTCGAGTTTGGGACGGGCGGCACTCTCAGGTCGGGTACGTTGAAGCAAAACCACCCAGAGCGAATCTTGATGAAATCGAGACCTCCAACCAATTAAAGCGCTACATTTCCACTTTTCCTAATCTCATCCTGACAAACTTCTATGAGTTCAGGCTTTACCGTAACGGCCAGCGTGTGGCCCACGTTCTGCTTGCGCGGACGTATATTCCCACAAAACTGAAAACCATCCCTCCGGCTGAGCACACTGCTGAATTCCTGGCCTTGCTGGAGAGGTTTTTTCAATTCTCGCTGCCGGCCAAGTTCACCGCTGAGAGTCTTGCAAAAGAACTCGCCACACGCACGCGTTTTCTCAGAGATGAAGTTATTAAAGAGGAGCTGCGTGAAACATCCAGCGCAGGCGCAAAGAAGATTCTTGGCTTCTATGAAGCCTTCCAGAGACATCTCATTTTCAACCTTAAGCCGGATGAGTTTGCCGACCTGTATGCCCAGACCATAACCTACGGCCTCTTTGCCGCGAGGACCCGGGCCAACGGAGCATTCAATCGAATCCTGGCTTACGATCTGATTCCCAAGACGATCGGCATCTTGCGCGATATCTTCCACTTCGTTTCATTTGACCCGCCCGAGCAACTTCAGGCGACCGTTGATGACATTGCGGAAGTCCTTGCTGTCGCTGATGTCAGGAACATCCTTCATCAGTATTTCAATGAAGGTAAAGGAAGCGATCCGATTTTTCATTTCTACGAGACGTTCCTCGCGGAGTACAACCCTCAAGAACGCGAGCGCCGAGGCGTCTATTATACGCCTGAACCCGTTGTTTCTTACATTGTGCGCTCTCTCAACATCATTCTGAAGGAAAAATTTGCACGACAGGACGGGTTTGCCACGCACTCCGTTACGGTCCTTGATCCTGCTGGCGGAACACTCACGTTCCTTGCGGAAGCGGCCAAGCTTGCCGTCCAGGAATTTGTGGAAAAATATGGTGAAGGCTCGAAATCAAAGTTCATTGAAGATCACATCCTCAAAAACTTCTTTGCCTTTGAGCTTATGATGGCTCCATACGCAGCGGGCCATTTGAAGATGGGCTACCTGTTAGAAGAGTTGGGACACAAGCTAACGGGTGACGAGCGCTTCCAGTTCTACCTCACGAACACACTGGAAATGGAGGAGCTTGCGCAGACATCGCTTCCGGGGATGGCTTCCCTTTCAGAAGAATCCCACCTTGCAAGCAAAGTAAAGAAGGAGAGACCGATTCTTGTCATTCTCGGCAACCCACCGTATTCCGGAATCTCTGCAAACGCAAGTGAACGAGCGGTTGAGGTACCGAAAGGACAAAAATATATCAAGGGTTACACAATCAGCACTAAGCAGGAGAACGGTAGAACCTTCTATCAGCTCTTGCCTAAAGAAGTAAAGGCAAACAAAAACATAACGGTAAGACAAAAAACCTGGATTGGCGAGCTAATCGAGTATTACAAGGTTGTCAATGGGTACTGGTTTGGAGAAAGA
>DATIGG010000077.1:0-11311 GCA_035454825.1 Thermodesulfobacteriota bacterium
CGTGTTCGGGATCTTTTCAAGGACCTTCTGTTCAAGATAATCCCTCAGGGCCTTGACCCGAGTATTTTCATCGTCCATATTCTTTTTGGCCAGTTCACAGGCCTTTCCAAGACCAATGATATAAGGAACATTCTCTGTGCCACCCCTTCTTCCTTTCTCCTGGTGGCCGCCGATCATAAAGGGAGAAAATTTCGTTCCCTTTCGGATATAGAGAATTCCGATCCCCTTAGGGGCATGGAGTTTATGACCGGATAGGGAGAGCAGATCAATCGTCGATTTCCTTAGATTGATCGGGATCTTTCCGACCGCTTGAACCGCATCGGTATGGAAAGGGACGCCTTTCTCCTTTACGATCTCACCAATCTTTTCGATGGGAAAGATCACCCCCGTTTCATTATTGGCGTACATCGTTGAAACGAGAGCGGTTTGATCAGAAAATGATTCCCTGAGCTCATCCAGATCCAGACGCCCCTCCCGGTCAACAGAGATTTCGGTGACGTGGTGGCCTTTTCGGGAAAGATATGTTGAGACATTTCCGACGGCCGGATGCTCGACCCGGGTGGTGATGAAATGCCGTTTCTCAGGATAGGAATCGAGAGTACCGAGGATCGCTGCATTGTCACTCTCCGTTCCACAACTGGTGAAGACGATCTCGGAAGGCTCGGCTCCCAGGAGATCTGCCACTTTTTCCCGCGCTTCGTTCACCTTTCTGGCCACCTGTCCTCCGAAAAAGTGCATGCTGGAGGGATTTCCATAGAAATCGGAAAAATAGGGCATCATCGCCTCTAAGACTTCTGGAGCCACCCGGGTTGTTGCGTTATTATCGACGTAAACGGTTCTCACGGTCTGACCTCCTCCACCTCGATCTCGTCGCTCACGAATTCCCTCAGCTTCGATTCGACGTACTGCTTTAAGGTCACTTCAGAGCTGGGACAGAAGGAACATTTTCCTCTCAAGGCCACATAGACCTTGTTTCCTTCGATATCGATGAGATCGATATCTCCGCCATCGGCCTTCAGTGCAGGGACAATCTCTCTTCCCAAGGTTTCTTCGATCAGCTTGATCTTCTGGATGTTTGTCAGTTTCCTCTTCTCAGGCCTGGCAGGAGGCTTCTCTTTCTCCATCTCCTTTCTCACCTTTTCAATGAGGGCCTCGATCTTTGGATGGCAGTGGCCGCATCCTCCCCCGGCCTTGGTATAATAAGTGACCTGTTCCACTGTCTTGAGATCGTTTTCCCGTATGGCCCTTTCAATCTCTCGATCCGTTACCCCAAAGCATTTGCAGACAATTTCAAACTCTTCCTTGGTGATCTTCTGTCCCCGGTAATTGGCAATGGCGGCTTCGAGGGCCTCTCTTCCCATGACCGAGCAATGCATCTTCTCCTCAGGAAGCCCCCCGAGATAGTTTGCAATGTCCTGATTCGATACGTTTATGGCCTCCTCAAGGGTCTTCCCCTTGATAATTTCTGTCAGGGCAGAGGAGGAAGCAATGGCGCTGGCGCAACCAAAGGTTTTAAACTTCACGTCCTTGATGCGTTTCTTCTCATCCAGTTTAAAGGATAGCCTCAGGGCATCACCACAGGCCAGGGAGCCTACCTCTCCGACCCCATCCGGATTTTCAATCTCTCCAACATTTCTCGGATTGAGAAAATGGTCCTTCACCTTATCCGTATATTCCCACATACAAAAACCCCCGAACTTTTTAATTCATTATAAATTCAATCTTATGATACCGTCAACCCATAATCAGTCCCTGCAACTCAGACACTGGACTTCAGCCCTGCCTACCGCAGGCAGGCATTAGACATCAGACTTTTCGAAATTCAAAATTAACCGTAACTTCTCCCTGTTTCCCTCTTTCAGTCTAATGCCCCATGCCCGTAGGGCGCCCCTGCCTGCGCCAAGGCTTCGGTAGGCAGGCTCGAACCATGAAAATGGCCTCCGGTCTTGGGTTAAGGTTACGGCAAGGGAGCCCGTTTCGTTTAGTGTCAAGGGGTTACGTCAAGTTCTTAGGACCAATCCCGCCTATAGCGGGATAACCGAGTGACGATACGGGCATCGTTACCATTACCGTTGGACGAAAGCTATTTTCTGCATAAGGTCTATAGTCTTACTGGCCGAATCGTAGGGTCCTTTACGAGACCATGAAATGTGCTAAACTTGAAAAGAGGTTAACTTCCATGAAGAAGAACCTGTTGATCACAGGGCTTCCGGGGGTTGGGAAAACGACCCTGATTAAAAAAATTTTAGAGGAGTTAAGACAGTTTCATCCGATTGGTTTTTATACCGCTGAAATCAGGGAAAGAGGTCAAAGATTGGGGTTTGAGCTGATCAGCCTCGATGGAAGGAAGAGCCTTCTTTCCCATGTGGACATGGAGAGCCCTCACCGGGTAGGGAAATACAAGGTGAATATCCAGGGGTTTGAGAGTTTCCTCGACTCGATTCCCTTTTCAAATCCCGAAAGTCGATTGATCGTCATCGATGAAATCGGGAAGATGGAGTGTTTATCCGAAAGATTTCAAAGACTCCTCATAGAGGTTCTGGATTCAGAGAAATGGGTAGTGGCCACCATTGCCCTGAAGGGAACAGGACTAATCGAAGAAGTCAAGCAGAGGGAGGATGTAAAGATCTTTGAGATATCGGAAAGGAATAGAGATGATCTGGTAGGGGAGATTTTAAAGAAGGTTGCGATAAGCCTTTAGAGATTTGTGAAAAAGTCTGGAAATCTCCGACCTCAGGCTGTTTCTCAGAGACTTCTTCCGTTGACAATCCATCGTTCCTCCACGTAAGATAAAAAGCGAGAACTCCTTTATCCTAAACTTTTTTTGCAGACTATTTCAAAAATCACATGGAGATGCTGAAACGAGTTCAGCGTGACAATCAATGTGCCGTTTTTCTTTTTTTGCTATCCCGAACCCTGTCCTGAACTCGATTCAGGATTGTTTCGGGATCTCGGTTTTGGTTCTGGACAAATAAGTTTTTAGAATCTCATCCTATGGGCATGGTTTTTTATTCTAATGACTGATCCCTTCATTGAGCTCAAAAACGTCACGAAAACTTACTATCAGGGGGATACCCCTGTCAAGGCCCTGGATCAACTCGATTTGAAGATTCCCAAGGGGGAATTCATCGCCATTACGGGTAAAAGCGGTTGTGGAAAATCGACTTTGGTCAATATCGTCGGAGGACTCGATTCCCCTGATCGGGGCCAGGTATTTATCAACGGGGAAGACATCACCCGGATGGATGACCGAAGACTTACCCTGTTCCGACGGGACAAAATGGGTATCATCTTTCAATTTTTCAATCTTCTTCCGATCCTGACCATTGAGGAGAACATTGCCCTTCCCCACCTTTTGAAAGAAGGCTCAAATACCATCGAGGCTCATGTTGATCAACTTCTCCGGCAGATGGGTCTTTTTGACCGGAGAAATCACCGACCCCATGAACTTTCAGGAGGGGAGATGCAGCGGGTAGCCATCTGTCGAGCCCTGATCAATGACCCTGAAATCATTCTCGCTGATGAGCCAACGGGTAATCTCGATTCATCTACTGGCAGGCAGGTCTTAGAGACTCTGAGGCGGCTCAAGGAGGAACAGGGAAAAACCATCCTCCTTGTGACCCACAGCCAGGAAGGAGCAGCCATTGCCGACCGAATCCTGAGAATGCAGGACGGGAGGCTACTTTCGATCTAACCTCTCTTCAGACTTCGGATTAAAATTACAGTGGCCCTTTTTCATTTACTCAAAACCATTACCCTCCGGCACCTGCGCCTCAACAAACTGAGGACCGCCCTCACGGTCATTGGGATCGCTCTGGGTGTAAGCGTTTTTGTCAGTCTCCAAGTTGCGATCCATACAGCGATTGAATCCTTCAATTCCACCGTGGACCATGTGACAGGCAAGGCCAACCTCCAGGTGACCTACTTTGGACGGGGATTTCCAGAAGAGACCTATCTGAAGGTCAAAAAAGTGCAAGGGATTAAGGCTGCCACACCCGTGATTCAGTATGTCGCCAAAATTGATGATCCCACCGGAGAACCCCTCCACCTCCTCGGCATTGATGTCTTCAGCGATCAGCAGTTCAGGGATTATCAATTTGACGATTCCGAGGAGGAGGATTTCGATTTTCTGAAAGATCCCCGGGCGATCGCCATTACTGAAAAACTGGCCAATCGACATCAGCTAAAAAAGGGCGACGCCCTTCCGTTGATCTTTGGTTCAAAAAGAATCATCCTCAAAATCTCACATCTCCTGAAAATGGAGGGCCCGGCAAAATCCCTGGAAGGAAACTTCGGGCTCATGGACATTGCCGCTGCCCAGGAGGCATTGGAAAAACTGGGTTTGATCGATCGGATCGACCTGATTGTGGATCCATCGGTTCCCCTGGGGATCCTGGAGAAAGACCTGAAAGAGGTGATTCCTCAAGGCACAGAGATTCGCAGGGCAGAGACCCGGAGCGGACAGATTGAGAAGATGGTCTCCGCCTTCCATCTCAATCTGACTGCCCTGAGCCTTATCTCCTTAATCGTCGGGATGTTTCTGATCTATAATGCCATATCTACTTCGGTCATTCAGCGACGAAGAGAGATCGGGATACTTCGAAGCCTCGGGGTAACCCGGCCCCAGATCCTCACCCTGTTGATCGGCGAAGCCGGACTGATTGGAGGGTTAGGGGGCCTTCTCGGGATAGGAGGAGGGGTTGTCCTGGCAAAGGCCATGCTCTATTTTGTTTCCAGGACGATCACGTCCCTCTATATTCTCGTGAAGGCGGAAAACCTCTTGATTTCACCCGTTGTACTGATCGAAGGGTTTGGATTGGGGGTTATTGTTTCAGTTTTTTCTTCCCTTGGCCCTGCAAGAGAGGCATCGAAGATTGCGCCAAGGGAGGCCTTTGCCATGGGCACCCTTGAGTCAAAAGTGAAGATCCGGACAAGACTTTTTAGCCTGGTTGGCCTCGGTCTCCTTATTTTTGCCCTCATTTTCGCTCTCCAGAAACCGATTTCCAATCGACCCCTCTTCGGGTTTCTCGCTGCCCTCCTCATCGTGATCGGTGTCTCCTTTCTGGTTCCTTTGATCACCTCCCTCCTCAACCACCTGCTATCGCCTCTTCTTCGTTTTCTGTTCGGTGTGGAAGGAAGATTGGCAGGCCGGTATATCCAGGACTCAATGGTCAGGACCGTGATTACCATCGCGGCGCTGATGACAGCCCTTTCCATGCTGATCAGCATCTCCATCATGATCCTGAGTTTCCGAAAGACTGTCGATCTCTGGGTGGAACAGAGCATCAACGGTGATCTCTTCATCTTTCCCGGCGCCTATTCGCTATCCGGCTATTCGGCCCTGCTTCCTGTGGAGGTCTCAAGGGAACTTCCTTCTCTTCCCGGAGTGAAAGCCCTGGATCCCTTCCGGGTTCTGGAAGTGGAATATCAAGGACAGCCGGCCCAGGTCGCCTCGGTCGATGGGAATGTCTTTCTCAATCTGAAGGTGATCCGGTTTACCCATGGAGACCCCCGTGAGATCCTGACACGATTCGCCTCGGGCCAGTCTGTCCTGGTCACCGAGAGCTTTTCCCTGCGGCATGGGATGAAAGCCGGAGATCAGATCGAATTGAATACGCCCAAAGGAGAGAGGACCTTTCCGATCGCTGGAGTTTTTTACGATTATTCGACCGATTGGGGGATGATCCTGATTGAAAGAAAGGTCTTTCAGTCTCTCTGGGATGATGAGACCATTCATAGTGTGGGGATCTATTTGAAGGAAGGCGTTTCCATGGAGGACTTTAAAAAGACGATCCGGGAGAGATACTCGAAGCCTTACCAGCTCTTTATTGTCTCCCATCGTGAATTGCGAAACGAAGTCCTCAAGGTCTTTGACCAGACCTTTGCCATCACCTACTCGCTCGAGTTTATCGCCATCATTGTGGCCTTCCTCGGAATCATCAATTCGCTCAATGCCCTGGTAATCGAGAGGCAGAGAGATATCGGGGTCTTCAGGGCCATTGGGGCTTTCCGAAAACAGGTGGAAAAGACTGTCCTGGTCGAAGCCGGGGTGATCGGTTTCTTCAGTTATGTCCTCGGTCTTCTCTGCGGCTTTCTCCTTTCGATCCTGCTTATCTATGTTATCAATAAGCAGTCCTTCGGATGGACAGTCCAGTTCTCCATCCCTCTCCGGAGTCTCCTGGAGTCTGCTGTCCTGGTGATGGTGACTTCTATCGGAGCCGGCCTGATCCCTGCACGGAGGGCGGCCAAGATGAACGCGGTTGAAACATTGAGGATGGAATGATTGTGAGTAAAGAGTTCGGAGTTTGGAGTTCGGAGTATTTCAACTTATAATGGATTTCATAAATTCCATTATTCCGTCATGCCGGACTTGAGGAGCCTGCCCCGTACTTGATACGGCGGCATCCAGACGCCGTCCCGACGAGAGTCGGGAACAGTCTCAAAGCTGGATTCCGGCTGGAGTTTATCCCGTACTTGATACGGGGCCGGAATGACGGCTTTTTTGGAAACTGTTAGTTTATGGATAATTATCGGGAATTTGGAAATTCTTCATTCTTTTGCTCCGAACTCCGAACTAAATTACTCCGAACTGGAGGTGACTGTGAGTAAAGATGTCTATCAGAAGTTGGCCAAGCACCTTGCTTCGATGGGTATGGGGTATCCGGAGAAGGAGGAGTTGATAGAAATTCTTAAAGAAAATTTCACTTCCGTGGAGGCTGAGGTGGCTTTAGCGATTCCTGCGAAGGTCATCCCTTTTGAACCCGTTGCGGTAGACGAGATCGGCCCACCGGCTCAACTTTCAAGAGAAGAATTGGAACAGGTCTTATCAAACCTTGCCCAGCGGGGTCTTCTCTTCTCCCAAAAACTTAAAGATGGAAGAATCGGGTATGCCCTTCAACAATTTGGGTATGGCTTCCCCCAGACCTTCTTCTGGAGGGGGGTCCATACCCCCAACGCAAAAAAGATGGCAGAGCTGGTTATCAAATATTCTCGGAAAGAGGAGATCGAAGAGGTTTATGGTAAAACCGAGACCAAGGCCTTCCGTTATGTCCCGGCAACCCTCTCTCTGGAACCCGAAAGTCATGCGGTCTTTCCTTTCGAGATGATGGAAGAGGTGATCCGAAGAGTGAAGGTGATTGCCCTTGTCCACTGTCCCTGCCGGGCAACCGCCCAGCTCATCGGAAAGAAAAAATGTGATCACCCCCTTGAGAATTGTATCAAATACGATGAGCTTGCAGAGTATCTGATCGAAAAAGGGATCGGAAGAGAGATCACCAAACAAGAGGCCCTCGCTGTGGTCCGGAGGTCTGAAGAAGCGGGGCTGGTCCACCTTGTTGACAACTCACGGGAAGGAATCAAACACACCTGCAACTGTTGTGGCTGCTGTTGCTGGTCGGTCGGAACGATCCGAAGGAAGAAGATCCCAAGAGATGTGCTGATGGCCACCTACTTTATCAGGGAGACCGATGAGGAGAGATGCACGGGATGCGGGCAGTGCGTCGAGATCTGCCCTGTCGAGGTGATCAAGATGGAAGGTGATTTCCCTGTGATCGATCGGGATTGGTGTATTGGCTGCGGTGTGTGCGCTGTCCCCTGTCCCGCCTCAGCCGTCAAACTGGTCAGGAAGTCCAATGCCATCCCACCAAAGGACTTTAAAGAATTGCACCGGGAGATTCTTAGACAACGAAAACCCACCGCAAGTTAAAGCTCAAAAAATGATTCTTCACCAAGATGTTTAATGAATTTCTTTGTCTCTTGGTTCAATGAATCTGGACCTCCTATGTAGATCCAGTTATCAATACTTCCCAGGAAACAAAACCGCTCAGTCACAAATAATCTCTTCTCTTCGTCTTCCAAGATAAATCTCATTATTGGTGAATATGTCGCATTTTCTAGAAGATATTTTTCTACTTTTGCCTCTTCCGCAAATTGGAAAAAATCCGACCGTCTTTCAATATCTTGATTAATATCATAAACCGTTATGATGTTTTTCTTTACGTCATATTTATAACGGTGGGGATTCGGATGCTTTTGTATTTCTTGTGCGATAATTTTCAGTTCTTCATCGCGGATTATTTTTGGTTGAATCTTTCTTAAGAATACCTGCGCATTTACATTTTCATATATTTCATATCCGTTGGGAATGCTTTCAGCCAAATCCCCATCCTTTTTGCTTGAGAAAAAATACTTAACATTATCCTTTCTTGTTTTTCCAATGTGTAAGTAGTATATCTTCCCTGCTCGATTTTTATATTTAACGTTCATCCCATTCCTCGTCTTATATGCTAACGCTAAGGCTTACCGGGAGCCGGTTTTATAGGCGATTCAGTGCAGCGACTTGTTAGAGAAATGATCTATCCCTTAATAATTCCAATCAGTTTTTCAACGACTTGAAGCAATTTCTCTTTTTTGATGCTGCCCAACCGGTAGAGGATAATGTGGCTGTCTGCGGTAAATAGACGGTTGGGCCTTATGTTGCCTGGTTGTCTAAGGCTTCCTGACGCGAAATCCATGTCATCGATTGAGATGGCATAAGTGTCCTTGATCGTTTTACTTGTTATCTGGCAGAGGATGGTGTCGTTTCCTTCAAGCGGGGCGATGATAAGGGCCGGGCGGCGCTTGGATTGACTCAGGTCAGAGAAGGGGAAGGGGATGACAACGACATCGCCCTTTACAAATTTTGCCATGCTTCGTCCTCCTCGGGCTTCAGCCAGTCCTTGCCTAGGGAGGATTCGCTCATTATAGCCATATCCAGCTTCTCCCGGACAATTTTCGCCTTTAGAAAATAGACAAAATTGAGCACTTCAGCCAGAAGAGATTCAGGAACTTCTTCGATCTCGTTTATAAGTAATTCTTTTGTACTCATGGTTATACCTCGTTTACTTAGATTCTCTGATTGTTTCTTTCAAGCACATTACTTCTACGGGGCATTCCTTCCAATCATGTTCCCAACAGATGACTAGATCGCATTGTTTCGGGTTATGCTTATGCAACCGAAAGAATGACGATTTAAACTCGAACTCGGCACGGCAACTGTTCCAAGTTCCCTTGGTATTTCTTCTTCGCAGCAGGGCATCGGGAAAGCTGCTCCTGATCCCTTCGATCATAAACCCTAAGTCATGACAAAGAGCCGCAAACAGGAGTATTACTCCTTGCTCGTTGATAGGTTCATACACGATTCCCCGTACTCCAAGTATACCACCTGTCTCGTGTATTTGTACATTCTCGATTCTGTTAAACCCTTCCTCAGGAGTAATATCCTCCTCCGACATAGAAACGTCCACACCCTGAAGAGGCGCAAGGCCCTCGTCGGGGTCCTTTTTTGTTTTGTCGAAGTTCTTTACCCGCTCCCTCCCTATTTCTGTGATCTTCCATACTCCCCGCTCGGAACCATCCAATTGATTCTTTCTTTTCAAATACTCTCGTGCCCATGCAGTCTTGTTCTTCCATTTGATAACGTCACTCTTATACTTCTCATATTCTTTCGGAAAGTCTTTGGGATTCAAGCCCATCATTTTCTCGATCTCCGGATAGGCCTCCGCTGGCCTTGCCCTTCCACCAAGTTTGACAAGTGCTTTCAATAATGGGATTTCAAAATCCATAAAATTAAGATTCATAATGGGCCTTTATGGGCTAACCTTGCGGCTCCCCAGGAGCCTGTTTTATCGGCGATCCGGTGGAGCTGCCTGTTCGATCTTGTCCTCGATATCCTGGAAGTCCCCGTGCCAGATGTCGAACTCCTCCCCCGCCCTCCAGCCCTGCACATCAGGTCGAGCATCGAGCCATGCCATGATCCTTTTCATTCTGTTTGTAGGATCGTCCGAACGGCGGCCAAGCTCCACTACCACGTCCAGCTTGTCTTCCTTCCCGCCTCCGCCGCAGTAGCATCCGTTTGCTTCGATGGCTTCCTCGATGAAAGCGTCAAGGAATTCGTCGAATCCGTCCTTCCGATTTCGGGTGATGACGAGTTGCTGTCCCCACTCGGTAAACTCACCACGATGCTTTTTCTTGCGGTGTCGCTTTTTCATCTTTCAAATCGACCAATTAATAGACGAAGTCCCAAGCTGTTTTCCAATTGGTCTTTTCTTAGTCTACTTATTTATCACTTTTTTCTTTCGTCGTCTATAAGATTCTTGATCCTCCGACTGCGCCCCAAACCCCGCTCTTCAGAGCGGGGATAAAGACGCGCTCAGGATCAACCCTGAGCAAACGCCGGTCTTTAGGCCGGAGAGCCGAAGGGTTGATTCTATTTCGCTTTTTGTATAATAATAGCACCAAATACGAACTTCGTATAATATTGGACTTTTGTGTTTTGGTTCAGCGTCTCACCTTGGCCCCATTTTGTGATATCCCGGATCAGGTCCGGGATGACGGGTTTTTTCTTTCCGGCTGCAGAGGGTATTTAGACTTGAAACGAAAGACTTTCATCATTTTGGGACTCCTTTTTATCCTTCTTTTAATCCATGCAAGAATCTATGCTGAAGACTTCCAGCGCGCCCTTCCGGGCAGGGCCTTCTCTTTTCCCCAGGACCATTTCTCCCATCCGGAGTTTAAAACGGAATGGTGGTACTATTCCGGTCATCTCCAGTCCCTGGATCGGGATAAGAGACCCTTCGGCTTTCAGCTTACCTTTTTCAGGACCGGTTTAACCAGGGAGACGAAAGATCAAAAGTCGAAATGGTCGATTCAAAACCTTTACTTTGCCCATCTTGCCCTCACCGACGAATCGAAAAAGAAGTTTGAATATAAAGAAAAGATTCACCGGGGAAGCCTGGGAGAGGCAGGGGCAACTCCCTATACAGCGAGCGAGAAGACCTTTCGGGTCTGGATCGAAGATTGGTCTATTGAGGGGAGGGGGCCCGAATTAAAAAACCATTTCCTAAAAGCCGGGGATAACGATTTAGGGATTGCGCTCACCCTGACACCTGAAAAGATGCCGGTCATCCATGGTCAGAATGGCATCAGCCAGAAGGCTGAGGGAGAAGGTTATGCTTCCCATTATTACTCCATCACCCGTCTGAAGACAGAGGGAAAGATCCTTCTAAACAATAAGGAAATTCCGGTCCAGGGAATGAGCTGGATGGACCATGAATTTGGGTCAAGTCAGCTCCGGGAATATCAGGTGGGATGGGACTGGTTTAGCATTCAGCTCGAGAACCGTTTGGAATTGATGTTTTACCAGCTTCGGCATAAAGACGGGAAGATCGATCCCTGTTCGAGCGGGACGATCATTTTCCCCGATGGAACCTTCCGGCATTTTGTATTGAAGGAGTTTCAGATCGAAGTCCTGGATCGATGGAAAAGTCAGAGG
>DATIGG010000078.1:0-6212 GCA_035454825.1 Thermodesulfobacteriota bacterium
GCTCCCTCTCCCAGGAGCTTTCCGAACCCATCCCGGTTGTTGATGAGATCGATCACCTTAATCGCGGTCTTTGTATCCCCCCATCGGAACGGAATCCCTCCTGTATCTTTTTCGGTCAAGAGGCCGCTTTCATAAGCATCCATTGCCCAGGAGATGGCTGCGCCAGCCGAGACGGTGTCGATGCCATAAAGATCGCACATTTGGACCATCTTTAAAACGGGTTCCCAGTCATAGGTCCCGATACGGGGGCCAAGGTTACAGGCACTCTCCATCTCAGGCCCTCCGAAATGGGTTCCTGCGAATTCCCCTTCCTTAATGTGGGTATACCTGCCGCAACTGATCGCACAGGCGAAGCATCCCTCTCGACCATGGAGGTATTTCTTCATATGGACTACGCCGCCAAACTGTTCCTCGATGCCTGGCGCAAAACCGGTTGTATGATTCTTATAAGCCCCTGCCAATCCAATTGCGTTGGCAAAATCGAAAAGGAGCAACGTTCCCTCTGCACGGAGGAGGGCCACGGGAGGATCTTTGTCAATCTTGTCCCGGTCTTTCCAGCAGGCGTCCATAAACTTCTGTGGATCTGCGATCGTCACCGGTTTCGTCCCCCGGACGGCAATGGCCTTCAGGTTCTTGGACCCCATCACTGCCCCCATCCCGGTTCGCCCTCCATTGCGATTGAAAGAGTTGACGATGCAGGCATAGCGGATGAGCCGCTCCCCTCCAGGACCGATACAGGCCACCTTGATGTCCGGATCCCCCAATTCATTCAGAATTTCGAGGGTGGTCTCCATCGTATTCTTTCCCCAGAGCTTGCTTGCATCACGAAGTTCGATCTTATCGTCATCAATCCAGAGGTACACCGGTTTGTCTGCTTTTCCCTTCACAATGATCTGGTCATAACCGGCAAATTTGAGCTCCGGGCCCCAGTGCCCCCCCATATTGGTATCCCCATGGGCATGAGGCTCGACCATGGGGGAGCGGGAGCTTACCGTCACCCTTCCCGACATGGGTGCAAAGGTTCCGCTCAGCGGGCCCACACCGAAACAGAGCGGGTTGGCGGGATCGAAAGGATCCATTCCAGCCTTCGTCTCATGATAGACCACCTCGGAATTGAGGCCGCGGCCTCCGATCCACTTTCTCAGATATTCCAAGGGAAGGTTCTCAACAACGGTCACCTTCTTCGTAAGATCCGCTCTAATTCTTTTTCCTGCCCATCCATTCATATCGATTCCTCCTTCATTTCGTGCTCTTATGAGCAGTCTCGTTAGATAAAACGATTTCTTATCCAGATCAGCCTATCCTGCCACTGGCGGTTTGAGCTGATCGACGAGCAAGGATGCATATCGTCTCTTTTTGATCATGGTTGCTCCGTCTTTGGAGGCATAGACCAATGCCTTGGGTGTGCAGGCCCTTGCGCACTGAGGGTCTCCGTCGCAGAGATCGCAGGTGATCATCTTCTGCTTTAACGGATGGTAGATCGGTGCACTGAATGGGCAGGCATAACTGCAGGATTTGCACCCGATACAGACGTTTTCATTGGTGACGACTGCCCCGGTTTGTCCATTTCTCATCCGGGCCCCTGTGGGACAAACCTTTTCGCACACAGGATCGCCACAGTGGACACAGACGATGGGAACGCTCACTCCCACGTCGCCAAACTTCTGAATTCGAATTCTGGACATCTGGGGGCTGCACATCAGGTCGTGTTTGAGAGAACAGGCCATTTCGCAGGACCTGCAGCCTGTGCAAAGATCCGCATCGATCGCTAAAAATTTCTCCATGGATATCTCCTTTCTGAAAATTTTTGAATAATTTCGTCCCTGCCCCTTATCCGGACTGTCCTATCAAAGGCACCCCACCCATAGAACCCCACCTCCTCCTTTTTTTGATCACTTCTTCCTAATCCTGCGTCTTGTCCTCTCTTCCGCCGTGGCCTCCAGATCCGCTTGGAGGGTGTGAGGATTGAGGAAAACCCCGTAATCCTCTTTCGCCTTTTCCACCGTCAGAAACTCATCCTCCACATCCTTTCTAACCAGATCAGGATCTCTATCCAAGGGATCGCCATAGCCAGCTCCTCCTTGCATCTCCTGCTCATAGAGATCTCCTGCATGAATATCCCAGAAAGTATTAATATCGATGGGTGTGACGGTACCGTCGTTATGTCGAACCCGGGGAGCATTGGGCACGGCATTTCCACCTCCAAAAAGGCCATAAGGAACAGCCCAGGGTTTATGACCCTGGCCCACTTCTACAGCGGGATTGTCAGCGGTATACTGGACTTTATAAATACCTCCAACCCCGCCACGCCATTTTCCGATCCCTTCCCGACCCCCGGTAAGCTCATTTTGCCAGACGATCTGGGGAGTCACGAGCTCCATGATTTCGGGATCCGGGCTTCGGAGCTTCCCACAGCAGTGGGTGGGTCCACCCTGGGGCCAACCATCGTAACCTTCCGTAGCTCCTGAGCCGTTGGCACAGGTCACAAAATCAATGATGGCAAAGGGCCTGCTGGTCCGGGGATTCCAACCCTGGGTAATATGGAGGCTCATTTTGCCATGGGCGGCTGTTGCCCATTCGGGCTTGGCAGGAGCCAAGGCAAGCATAATCGCCTCAAAGATGGTTTCCGTGAACGTACAGGTGTCCATGGTCACCGCGTGGGGAAAGTCAGGGTCAATACAGGTACCTTTTTTTGTCTTAAAATCCATGCAGCGTATGATTCCATCATCCGCTCGTATTTCACCCGGCAGGAAGAAACGCAGGGCCATGAATGTGTCACAAAAGGCGTTTCCCCAGGAGCAGTTCATATAGCCTGCCGTATTGGGGTCGCTGTCGGAGAAGTCGAAAAAAAGATCTTTTCCCTTCTTCGTCACCTTCACCCTCACGGTGACTGGTTTAGTCCTGTCCCAGGCATCATGGTCAAACTGTTTTTCTCCATAGTAGACCCCATCGGGAATCTGCTCGATCCAACCCCTTGTCTCTCTCTCCGTTGCGCTCATGATCTCTTCAATGGCTGCGTAGACAGTTTCGACGCCATATTCATCGAGTAGTCCCTTCAGCAGCCTCTCTCCCACCGTACATCCTCCACACTGACAGTGGAGGTCATTCTCCATCAACACGGGCAATTTGCTCTGATAAGTGATGATGTCCCAGACACTTCTCTGGTAAATTCCGCCGTCATATAATTTGACAGGTTTCAGCATGAGCCCGTCATCCCAGCAAGTTCGAGAAGTCGGGTCATAACCAACAAGCCCTCGGCCTCCGATATCGGCATGATGCCCCTTGGTAATTGCCCAGAAGAGGAGGTCACCCTTATAGAACACTGGCTTCGCTACGGTAATATCGGGTTGGTGGCTGTTTCCGCTCCAGACATCATTGTGAGCAAAAATGTCGCCCTCTCTAATCTCTCCTTTCCAGTGGCGAGCAATCTCTCTTCCCGATGGAATGATGGAACCCGCCACAGCAGGAAGGTACTCCTGGAGAGCGATGAGCCTCATGTCCCTGTCAAATATACCTGCGCCGATGTCCCTTGCCTCCGCAAAGATCGGTGACATGGACGTTCTCACCAGGCTCTCAGCCACTTGAGTTACAATCCCGTAGAGCCTTCTTTCGATCACTGCGACGATGACGGGATCTATTTTCACTCTCTTTGTCGTCATGATCTCCCTCCCTTTCTTCTTTACTGGGTCACCCCGATTTGGCGAAAACTCTCTTCCAGACTCGCCCCTTCCCGATAAATGAGATAGTTGCCGAAGCGATCGCACAGTAATTGCCAGTCATCGGGCACGAGGATGGTCGTAGTGGGTTCTTCGATGATGGCAGGCCCGGCAATCCAATTGCCGTTACCTAACCGGGGACCTGCATAGACGGGCACTTGGTGCCATTTTCCTCCATAATAGATCGACCTTTGTCCTTTAACGGCAGGCCTTGAATCCTCGCCCATAAAAGGCATCTCGACAAAAACAGGCTTTTCGGTGGCTCCCAGCGCGGTCAATCGAAGACTGATCAATTCCTGAGTAAAATCCGGCAGGCTATAGCCGAAAAGGGTATCGTGCATGTTGTTAAAGGACTTCTTGAGATCAGAAAGGTTTTCCGTGGTGAATTGGAGGCCGGTTGCCAGAACAGGAACCGTAATTTCGTTGAACTGTCCTTCGTATCTGAGATCAGCCCAGCGGACAAACTGCCTTTTTTCCGGGGGGATCGCTTCCTTGCCGAGGGCCGCAGTCGCCTCTTCTTTCATCTCGATATAACGGGAATCGATCACCCCGAGATCGACACGGTCCTGGAGCATCACCATGTGGGTCACCCGGACGAAGTCATGCCGGATGTCTGAAAAGAGCATTCCAGAGGCACAAAAGACTGAGGAAGCCTTCGGCACAAGAATAATGGGCATCCCAAGCTCCTTTGCGATATCGCAGGCATGGACAGGTCCAGCGCCTCCGGCAGTAACGAGAAGACAACTTCTTGGATCATAGCCTTTGAAGACCGAGGGAACTCGGATCCCTTCAGCCATGTTGGTATTGATGATCTTGTAAATGCCGAAGGCTGCTTCGTGAAGGCTCATACTGAGTTTATCGGCAATCTTTTCCTGGATGGCCTTGCTGGCCAGTTCGGGGTAGAGCTTCAATTTGCCACCGAGGAAATAGTCTGGATTCAGATAGCCACAGACGAGATCGGCATCTGTGACCGTGGGTTCCCTGCCTTCCATGTTATAGCAGGCAGGCCCGGGCGAGGCGCCGGCGCTCTGAGGACCGACCCGGAACATTCCGCTTCGGTCGATGTAAGCGATACTGCCTCCGCCTGCCCCTATACTGTGGACAGCGACCGACGGAGCTGCCATCGCAAAATGGTTGACCTGATTCTCTGTCGTGATCTCAGGCTCCCTGTTCCGGACGAGACAGGCATCGAGGCTTGTCCCTCCCATATCGATCGTGATGAGGTTCTTGACGCCGTGAATATCCCCAAAGAATACCCCTGCCTTAGGACCCGCTGCCGGCCCTGACATCAACGTGTTGACCGCAAATTCCATGGCCACTTCCGGCGACATCATCCCCCCATTCGATTGCATGATCAGCAGTGCACCTTCGAAACCAGATTGATTCAGTCTCTCTACCAGGCTCCTTGCATAGTTCCGCAACACCGGACCAACGGTTGCATTGAAAACGGTTGTGGAGCCTCTTTCATAGATCCGGACTTGGGGCAAAACCCTGCTTGACAGAGAGACATAGACCCCAGGGAGTTCCTTTGAGAGGATCTCGAAAGCCCGGTTTTCATGGGCTGGATTGATGAAGGAGAAGAGAAATACAACTGCAACGGCTTCCACCTTCTCTCTTTTGAATAATTCTACTGCGGCATAGACATCTTCCTCCTTCAGAGGTAACAGAACCTTGCCGCGACAATCGATCCTCTCTTCAACCACTCTCCTGAGCCGGCGGGGCACCAAGGGTTCGGGAGGAGCCTCTTTCGAGTCATATCCGTGAAACTTCAAACCCCTCCTTGTCTGAAGCCAATCTCGGTGCCCTCTTGTCGTCAGAAGACCCGTCTTGGCATAGTTGCCGGTGAGCACGGCATTGGTCGTAATGGTTGTGCCGTGAACGATGGAAATCACGTTCGGCAGAAAATCCTTGAGTCCAAAGCCTCTTTCCTTTGCCATTTCTTCAAGCCCGTTCATAAAGCCAATGGAGGGATCTGCTGGTGTTGAAGGGGTCTTGTAAATCTCACTCTTCCCTGTCTCATCGATCAATAGAAAGTCTGTGAACGTTCCACCGACATCCGCACCAATTCTATATTTCATCGCTCCTCTCCTCCCTCGTTAAGGGTTTCAGCCTTCAAGAAGAATCTTAGGGTTGATCTCTAACAGGTTGCTGAAAAAGTAACCTTTTCCGGGCTGCTCAAAAATGCCCAGATGCAAGGCTCCCGGAATCCTGAGGAGTGAGGCGTACTTAAGCGTACGCTGCAACGACGAAGGATGAGGGAAACGCCGCAGATGGACGTTTTTCAGCAGCCTGCTAATGGACTCTTCGCTCATATCCTTTCCAGTACTTCTCCCTGAGGTCCCGCTTCAAAATCTTGCCGCTTGCGGTCTTTGGAAGTTCATTCACAAATTCGACAGACTTTGGTTTCTTGTAACTGGCCAATCTCTCTTTGCAGAACTGAATGATCTCTTGCTCGGTTGCGGCCTTTCCTTGTTTAAGAACGATGACGGCTTTCAC
>DATIGG010000079.1:0-4863 GCA_035454825.1 Thermodesulfobacteriota bacterium
ATAAGCTCTTGTATTCCGGTCCTCCAATGGGCTCCGCATCCCGGTTATTCGCTGCCACGATGATCGCTCCATTCTTTTTAACGACGGGGACCGCGCCGCAGGCTGCCTTGGCGGTCTGGTAATGGTTTCGGCCCACATAACCGCCATGGGTCAGGACAATGTCATACTCCTGATCCACAGGAACAGCGGTATAATCTTTCATGTGCCGATAGGCTGCCAAATGGGCTTCTTCGAGATGGCCTGCAAAGACACCGGTCGTCCGCATCTCCTTATCAAGGGTGACATTCACGATAAAATCGACCCCGACCGTCCTTGCCACATCCAGTGACTCTTCGTGGCAGGGATTGTTTTCGAGGATGAGGTTGTCAGCATAAGGGGATTCGAGGAATTCCGCACTGTGAAATTTCTCGATCGTTTTTTTATTTACAAGGCCCGGGCAGACTGTCTTCCGGCCCCCTGAGACTCCGGCCATGAAGTGACTCTCCACAAGGCCTGTCGCAATACGTATATCAGCCCGATAGAAGTCACTGTTCAGATAAACATCGGTTCCCCTATGGGTTTTACCGACGTGGGTCATTGAATTTTGATCTTCACAGTCGTGGTCAAGGATAGAATACTCCCGGACAGTCGATTCCCCGAACATCTCCAATTTTTCTTCAGGGGTACTGGCCCGGTGGGTCCCTGTTCCAACGATGATCTTAATATTCTGTTTTGGAATCCCCGAGGCTTCGAGCCGCCCGAGGACAGGAGCAAGAATTCCACTTTCTCCTTTATAAGGGACCGGCCTCGTGATATCTGAGACGGTCACTGCGGCTGTAAGTTGCCCCGGCGGTTTACCTTTTCTCCTGACAATCTCTTCGAGCGTGGGGCTCTGGATCGGATTGGCGATGGCCTTCTCGACTTCTCCTTTCGGGTCTGAAAGGACAGGCACATTCTTCATCGTCACTTCAAAACAGTTCTCCGGAACGAGAACATTGAGGAGATCCCTGCCATATTCCACACTGATCTTTTTCCAACCATCTGTGTCGATCTTACGAACCGCCTTTCGGATATCGTCTCTCATCTCTATACCTCGCCTGTTAGTAAATCAGTTCGGAGCAGTTTAGTTCGGAGTATTAAAGCAAATAGTAAATAAGTCCGGAGTAAACAAGCCAACGATCTGTCATTACGAGCGAAGCCCTGCACCGCACGGTGTTCAGGGCAAAGCGAAGCAACCTCAGGAGATTGCTTCGTCACTTTGTTCCTCGCAATGCCAACTCTTTTGTCGTTTGCTGAGGCTTAACTTATTCCCTCTCCGAACTCCGAACTAAATTACTCCGAACTATTGTTTTCAGGGAATCAAGCTCAAATCCCCGGTATAAGCTGCTTCCAGGACCGGTTTCATGAGACGGTCCACATCCCCCTTTTCCGCATCCATGGGAGTAGGCATGTTCTGGAGCTTCATCTTGAGCTGAGGATTCTTTGCAGCCAAAAGCATCCGGTCGATATGCTCTCTCGTTGCTCCGGCTTCTTTCAGGGTAATGGGGAAGTTCAGGTCCTTAGCAAAGGCAATCATCCCTTTTGCTACAGCCAATCCGAGGTCCCTGCCACTCAGCTTTTTGACATCCTCAGAGATATAGCCTGCTCCCTTGAAAACGTCAGCAGCAATCTTAAGCTGGCCTTGAACAACCGGAGCAAAAAGAACCGTATAATAGGGATTTAAGAGGGCACAGGCCCTCCCGTGGCTGAGGATATCGATGAGGGAAAAGCTTCCCAGATGGGGACCGCCCGTTCCACCGAGCATGATCGAATATCCGCCCAGGTCGGTCCCAAGGCCGAGGGCAATCCTCCCCTCCATGTCTCGTTTATCCTTCTTCACCCTCTGGAGTCCGTAAACCACCAGCCGAATGCATAGCTCTGCCACGTCTTTCACCTTTTCAAAGGCCTGGCCGCTCGTACCCGTGAAGACCTCCCAGGCATGGGCGATCCCATCGAGGCCTCCATCGAGTGTCAGGCTCATCGGTGAATCGAGCGTAACACCATAATCGAACACGGATGAAGGAGGAACGATGGCTTCATCGACAATCAATTTTTTCTGTCCGGACACAAGGTCGGTGATGTTCGAATACTTGGTCAGGTGGGCCCCTGAGCTGGAAGCTGTCTCAACAGCGACAACAGGCATCACGGGTCTGCCTGTCTTTTCCTTGATCTTCGTGACGATTCCAACGCCGAAATAGGGTTCAATCGAATCCGCATCTCCCGTGCTCGCACCGAGGACCTCTCTCACTTCGGATGGGGAGTAGGTGTTCAGGAGCGCGGCCGCCTTTGCAGCATCGATCGTGCTTCCTCCACCGAGAGCAACGATCAGATCCGACTTCGACCGAGCCACCTGATGGCTTATTCTGTAAACATCTTCGCGAGGAGCATTCGGTCTTGCACCATTGACCAATTCAAAAGTAACCTGATTCGATTTTAAACTCGCCTTGACCTGTTCAAGAGGTTTCTCGATCCACGCCTGGCCAAGTTCGGTCACAACCAGGGAAGCCTTCTTTCCATATTTTCTGCCGTACTTTCCGGTTGCATCGAGCACGCCTTCTCCGAAACTATAATTGTCTCCTTTCCAGTCTTTCAAGATCTTCTTCGCCCGTTCAATATTCTCTTTCATTTCAGCCCTCCGATTTTCTTAGGTTCTCTCTTCCCCTTCCCCATTTGGAAAAAGGGGGAAGGGGAGAATTTTCATTTTATATCATATTTTTCCCCTTTCTGCATGGAATCAGTATTTTCTAAACAAGATGGCAGGCAACGCAGTGATCGGGCCCTGTTTTTTGGAGTACGGGTTCTTCATTCCGGCATTTCTCCTCTGCCGCGGAGCAGCGGGGATGGAACAGGCACCCCGATGGAGGATTGATGGGGCTTGGAACCTCTCCGCGGAGGACCGTCTTCATCTTTCTTCGCTTCGGATCAGGGAGAGGTACGGCCGTGAGGAGGCCTCTCGTGTAAGGATGAAGGGGGTTCCGGTAGAGTTCCGTATCCTTTGCCACCTCGACAAGCTTCCCCAGGTACATGACAGCGATTCGGTCCGAGACGTGCTCGACAACGCTCAGGTCGTGGGCAATGAAGAGGTAACTCAGACCGAACTCGTCCTTCAGATCATCGAGGAGATTGATCACCTGAGCCTGAACGCTCACATCCAGAGCCGATACCGGCTCATCACAGATGATAAGCTCAGGCCTGAGAGCAAGGGCTCTCGCAATGCCGATGCGTTGCCTCTGGCCCCCGGAAAATTCATGGGGGTAACGAACCATCTGCTCGGGCCGCAGCCCGACCTTTTTAAGAAGTTCGGCGACCTGATCCTTCAACTCAGCCGATGAGATGAAGGAGTGAACCCTTAGAGGCTCTCCGACAATCCCCTCCACGGACATCCTCGGGTTCAGAGATGAATACGGATCTTGAAAGATGGCTTGAACCTTTCTTCTGAATTCTTTCACCTCCGAGGGTTCCATCCGCGTGATCTCCTTTCCTGAAAAAAGAACCCTTCCTTCGGTCGGCTTCAAGAGCTTCAGGATGCACTTTCCAATGGTAGACTTACCGCATCCCGATTCGCCGACAAGGCCCAACGTCTCTCCCCGATCGATATGAA
Organism: Thermodesulfobacteriota bacterium; assembly: GCA_035454825.1. Classification (GTDB taxonomy): domain Bacteria; phylum Desulfobacterota; class BSN033; order BSN033; family UBA1163; genus DATIGG01. Next base: position 3,620 of record DATIGG010000079.1, read on the forward strand.
AGGAGACACGGTCAACGGCCTGCACCCAGCCGGCTGTCCTTCTCAAGAACCCTTTCTTAACCGGGAAATATTTCTTGAGTTCCTGGACCTCTAAAAGATGACCATCCATAACTTGTCTTCCATTCTACTCTTAACTTCCCACACGTCGGCATAGGCGCTAACTTACTCTCGTTCCCTTTCATCCACCCCATCCCCTCCCTCGCCCTCCCCCTTGAAGGGGAGGGAATCATAGGGGCAACTTTTTAACTCCTCCCTCTTCAACGGGGAGGTTGGGAGGGGGATGGGGCCCCTTCGGAGGGTGAAAGGGCCAACTGTATGCTTAACCGTTGTCGATGGCCCAACAGGCCACCCGCCGCCCGGGTTTAACCTCAAGGAGTTCGGGGTCGACTCTCTGGCAGACCTCCTTGGTCCTGGTACAACGCGGGTGAAAATGGCACCCTACCGGCAGATCGCTCCAGTCCGGAACGAAGCCGGGAATCTCCACCAGCCTCTGCTTTCCCGCTTCTGCCTTCTTCCCGAGCCTGGGGATCGATTGGAGCAAGCCTACCGTATAGGGATGGAGAGGCTCCTCGAAAAGATCGAAGACAGGAGCCTCCTCTACGATTCTCCCGGAGTACATCACGACCACCCTTCTTGCAAATTCGGCAACAACGCCGAGATTGTGTGTGATCAGGACAATCGAAGTATTCATCGATTCCTGAAGCTCCATCATCAGCTCAAGGATTTGAGCTTGGATCGTCACGTCGAGGGCCGTGGTGGGTTCATCAGCCAGGATTAATTCCGGATTGCAGCAGAGGGCCATGGCAATCATGGCTCGCTGCCTCATTCCACCTGAGAGCTGGTGGGGATATTCGTGAACCCGTTTTGACGGAGAAGGAATTTGCACCTTCCTGATCATCTCCTCTGTCCTCTCCAGGGCTTCCTTCCTGGAAAGGCCGTAATGTTCGGTGTAGACCTCAATGATCTGGCGTCCGATCGTATAGACGGGATTAAGACTGGTCATGGGCTCTTGGAAAATCATTGAAATCCGGTCACCCCGGATGGCTCTCAGTTTTGAAGGAGCCATTGTCACTAAATCCTCTCCCTTGAAGAGGACCTGGCCTCCCACGACTCGTCCAGGCAAAGAGATGAGACCGAGAATTGAGAGGGCCGTGACACTCTTTCCACATCCCGATTCTCCCACGAGCCCTACGGTTTCTCCGCCGTAAACGGAGAACGAGACGTCATCCACCGCTTTAACAACT
>DATIGG010000080.1:0-3042 GCA_035454825.1 Thermodesulfobacteriota bacterium
AATGTAATGCGGACTTGTTTGCTGTAAAAAGGGATTTCCTGGTAGCGGGGAAGCTCTTTGTGGGTCTCGGGAATCTTGTAGGTTAACCGTCCGATCACCCTGCCCTTGACGAGCGTTTCTTCTACGATGAGCTGAACGTCTCTGGGCTGTACCTGACAATAGAAAGTTCCCTCGGGATAAATGATCATCACCGGCCCCATCGCGCAGAAACCCCTACAACCGGTCTGCACCACCCGGATCTCGTCGCCCAATCCGCGGCGGGAAACCTCCTTCTTCATGCCGTTCAGAACCTCCTGCGACTCCGAAGCATTGCATCCTGTGCCGCCACATACAAGAACATTGGCTCGATAAAAAGGTTCAGCCATATCTTCCTCCTTCCCTTCCTAAGGGTATCGTCAAAAGTTATCTCCCCTCTCCCCTTGGGGGAGAGGGTCAGGGTGAGGGGTAAGCAGCCTTTTCCTAAGTCTCTTTGCTAAGCTGTTCAGTTCTTATCACCCCCACCCTCGCCCTCCCCCCTCAAGGGGGAGGGTTTTGCCTGTCTTTCTTTCCTTTTCGAAGTATTTTTTTCATAACTTTTTTGAGAATATGTTCCTGAGAGTAAACTCGCATTGTCCTCCTCCACCTTTTTCCTCTGCCCTTTGGGGAGGGTCGCCTCTCTCCGAACTCCAAACTCATGACTCCGAACTTTTTCTTTCATTGAATTTTTCGGGCATCCAGGCGACCAATAGCCCACTCCTGGATGACCTGCCCCTTCATGAGATGGTCCTCGATGAGGCGAGGCACATGCTCCGGAGTGATATTCGCATATCTCACTCTGGACTTGCCTGCTTGTTCGATGTCTACGAGAGGCTCCTGGGCGCACATCCCAACGCATCCGACGGTCTCCACGTGGGCCTCAATTTTTCGCGCTTCGAGCTCCCGTAAGACGGCATGCATCACTTCTCTTGCGCCTGCGGCAATTCCACAGGTTCCCATGCCGATGACGATGCGGGTGCCGGTCTGTGTCCGCACCATCAGGTCTTTCTGCGCTTCATTTCGAAGTTTTTTTAACTCTTCAATATTTTTCAGTCTTGCCATTGCTTGCTCCTTTCCCTTCATGGATGGCTCATAGCCTCTTCTAAGGATGGAGGCTTGCTTCACCTTCGCGTAGCTCCTGAAAGAGCCAGTCCCGGACTTTGGGATAGGTGAGGGGGATATCACCAAGCTCCTTTCGAATCTCCGCTGTCTTCAATTGGAATGTCCGGCCCTCCACGTTGTGGGTATAATCGAGGTCCACCGTCTGCCCGCATAAAAGGGCGGCAAGGAGAGCCGTTGGAATATCTCCCATGGGAGCCCGGTCGATGTGGCTATGGCGAAAGGTGGCCTTCACGCACGTTCCCTTCCCAGGCTTGGATTGGATGACGAGTTCTCCATCACAGCGCCGGGCCGCTTCTCGGAAGAGGGGAAGACCCAAACCCACATGCCTCGTTTTCCGGGTCGTATAAAAGGGATTCAGCACCTGATGGAGAAGTTCTTCACTCATTCCCCTACCGTTGTCGACAATCTCAATGGCGAGAAGGTCTGCCTTGAGATCTTCATCAATGCGAACCTGAATCCAGGAGGCTCCTGCCTCCAGGGCATTCTCAATGACGTCCAGGACATGGAGCGATAGTTCCCGCACACCTACTTGGACTCCCGAAGAATTTGTACCATTTTCTCTGGAACCAGTCGGCCCACCACTTTGTCGTCAACAACGGCAACGGGCGACAGGCCGCAGGATCCAAGACAATAGACGACTTCGAAGGTAAACTTGTAGTCGGGTGTGGTTTCCCCGGCTTTGACCCCCAGCTCTCTTTCAATCGCATCAACAATTTTTCCTGCTCCCCGGACATGGCAGGCCGTGCCATCGCACTGTTTGATGATACATTTTCCGCGGCGTTGTAAATAAAATTGGGCATAGAAAGTAACAACCCCGTAGACCTGACTGAGGGGAGCCCCGGTCCTCTCTGAGATCCGTTTCAGCACTTCAGGAGGAAGATAACCATAGATCTCTTGAGCCCGCTGAAGAAGGGGTATGAGTGTTCCTGGCTTTCCTCCAAATTCATCGATCACCTTGTCGAGGGGTTCCGTTTCAAGGGTTTCTTGTCCATTCATGCCATTTTCCTCCTCTGGATGAAGTGAATTATCTTTCCGACCATTCGACCATGACCTTTCGACCCTCCAACCCCTGAAGGGCCAAAGATATTTCTTGAACCCGGGGTGCGGATATCTTGAGCAAGGTACGGTGCTGGATCTCCTCGAGCCGATGGGCATCTCCGTTGACGATGAGGCACCAGGCCTTGAGCTGGGGCCACTGTTGAAATCCATGACTCGGAACGAATTTCGGGGTCACCTCCAGGCCAAGAACAGGGAGTTTCTTTGGAACAAACCCAAGATTAGAGAGGAGACTGTAGGAGGGGCGGTCGACATGGGCGGGAATCACCATTCCGCCAAGACCCTGTACTTTTGAGATGACCTCGTGTAAGGCCATGTCAACAGAAGCGGCCAGAAGCCGCTCTTCGGTCCACATCCAATCCCCTGTCGCATCCACGACATATTGGCCGCCGAAAACCTCCTCCCGGTTGGAGATGGAGGGAAGTCTTTGAAACACCTCTTGCTGCCATTGCTGACATTGTGCAGCGGTATCAAAAAGACAGAGTAGATGGACCTCTTCTTTTGATTGGAGCTCCATTCCTGGCAAGACATGGATGCCTGTGCCGTCTGCTGCCTTCATGACTGCCTCAACATTGTGACAGGCGTTATGATCCGTAATGGCAATGAGGCTCAGACCCTGCCGTTCTGCCTGCCTCAAGATGAGAGGAGGGATCATCTCCACCTCTGCACAACCAGAGAGGACCGTATGAATATGTAAATCTGCCAGGAAAGGCCTTAACATCTTCGTATAACCGGTGATATAACCCTCGTCCTGATATCCTCAGGACGATTTATTTACCTTAATCTTAGTCCTACTATTCTCCTTTAATTCCCATGGAGGTCAGTTCACCCACGATGGTAAAGGTGGTC
>DATIGG010000081.1:0-6633 GCA_035454825.1 Thermodesulfobacteriota bacterium
GATGCGAAATGCAATGAATCGTATCGAAGGGAAAGGACTGATCATCAGGATTTCAGGAAATGGGAAGGTTGTGGACCAAGTCCCCAAACCAGGAGCCATGATTGAAAAAGGGGATATCTGCTACCTGAGATTTCAGTCATCGTCCTAAGAATCATTTTAGGGTGGGTAAGCTTAGGCGGCTGAGAAAGGCAAAAAGAAGAAAGAAATAACAGGTTGAGGAAGACAATAAGGAATCAGATTTTAGACAACATGGAATTGACGAAATTGATGGAAGGTGTGGAGATCGAGCGAATCACGGGTGAGACCCGTAAGGAGATCGAAGGGATTGCTTACCATTCTCAGCAGGTGCGAAGAGGTTTCCTCTTTGCTGCAATCCGGGGGTTGAATATCGATGGCCATCGGTTCATTGAGGATGCCCTTCAGAGAGGAGCTGAAACGGTTCTTCTCGAAGAGGAGCAGAAGATTCCCGGGACCATGATTCGCGTCAGAAATAGCCGAAGAGCCCTGGCCAAGATCTCCGCAAACTTTTATGAAAACCCCTCCTCCAAGGTCAAGCTCATCGGCGTGACCGGAACGAACGGAAAGACGACGATTACCTACCTGCTGGAGTCGATTTTCAAGAAAGCAAGGCATCCGGTTGGCGTGATCGGGACGATCAATTATCGTTACGGCCAAACGGTCGTCTCCGCCCCCACTACGACTCCTGAATCCTTAGAGCTTCAAAGAATCTTGGCGGAGATGGTGGAAGAGGGGATTACGCATGTGATCATGGAGGTCTCCTCCCATGGCCTTGACCTCGACCGGGTCTATGGTTGCCAGTTTGACGGAGCCATCTTCACCAATCTCACACGGGATCATCTCGATTATCATCCAACCCTGGACCATTATTTTGAGAGTAAGAGGAGACTCTTCTCAGGCTACCTGGTGAAGAGCCCGAAGCCCAGACGGTTTGCCGTGGTCAACCAGGATGACCCTCGAGGGGAGGAGATCGTTCAAGGGATCCATTTTCCCATCTATCGTTACGGGATGAATTCCTCCTGCCTGATCTCTGCCCATCAGGTGACCTCCGCGTTTGAAGGTCTTTCCTGCAGAATCGAAACCCCTGAAGGCTCTCTCCAAATTGATTCGCAACTGATCGGGGGCTTCAATCTTTACAACATCATGGCTGCCGTTGCAGCCGGGGTGGCCATGGATATTCCCTTTGAGGTGCTGAAGGATGGGATCGATTCTCTGAAAGGAGTTCCTGGGAGACTGGAGAAGGTGGAGAATCAGAAAGGGATTTACATCTTTGTTGATTATGCCCATACGCCGGATGCCCTGGAGCGTTCTCTTCTGGGATTAAGATCCATCCTGGAAGAGATGAGGCAGTCCGGGCCCCAAAGAGAGGAGAAGATTATCACGGTTTTTGGCTGCGGGGGAGACCGGGATCGAACCAAGCGGCCTTTGATGGGAGAAGCGGCAGGAGGATTGAGCGATCTCGTCATCCTTACATCGGACAATCCAAGGACAGAGGATCCCCTGGCCATTCTCGATGAGGCGGAAAAGGGGCTTAAGAAGATGGGCCTGGAAGAGTGGGCTCCAGGCGAACTGAGGGCGTGGAGAACGAAGAAGGGATATCTCAAGATCCCGGGCCGGAGAGAATCGATACGGATGGCAGTTGAGCTCGCCTGTCCATCGGATGTGGTCCTCATTGCTGGCAAGGGCCATGAGGATTATCAGATCATCGGCACGCGGAAGTTTCCCTTCGACGATCGGGTCGAGGTGAAAAGGGCACTGGAGGAAGTGTGATCTTTTCGGTTGAGGAGATTTTGGACGCAACAGGAGGAAAGCTTCTTCATGGGGAGAAGAGCACCTCCTTTCAGGGCGTCTCTACGGATTCGAGGACCATTGCTGAAGGAGAGCTCTACTTCGCCTTGAAAGGCCCCCGTTTCGACGGACACCATTATGCCCTGGAGGCTTTAGAAAAGAAGGCTGCGGGTGTGGTCGTGGAAGAGGCGAAGGCGGGAGATCTCCACTGGAATGGTTACCCATCCAAAGCGATCATCGTGGTTAAGGACACCCTTCAGGCGCTGGGTGACCTTGCCCGTGAGAGGAGGCGGAGATATCAGACCCCGGTCGTGGCCTTGACCGGAAGCAACGGGAAGACAACCTCAAAGGAGATGATCGCAGCCTGTCTCGAAACGACTTTTCCCGTTCTTAAAAACAGGGGGAACTGGAACAATCTCATCGGCCTTCCCCTCACGCTCCTCCGGCTGACAGAAAAGGAGAGGGTGGTCGTCCTTGAAATGGGAATGAACGTGCCTGGCGAGATTCGCAGGCTGGCCGAAATTGCAGAGCCGGATGTGGGCCTGATCACCAACATCCAGAAGGTCCACCTTGAGGGCATGGGAAGCCTGGAACGGTTGAAAGAGGAGAAGGGGGAACTCTTCCGGAGGATGAGAAGGGATGGAACGATCGTCGTCAATCAGGATGATGCCCAGGTGGTCAGTCTGGCAGAGAAATTTCCGGGGCAGAAGATCACCTTCGGCACCGAGGAGCCTTCGGATGTGATGGCCAGGAAGATTCAGCTCCGGGGCATCGAGGGGACTTCTTTCAATCTGGTTCTGGAAGGAGAAGAGACGGAAATCACCCTTCCCTTGTTAGGTCGGCACTTCGTTCCGGATGCCCTCTCCGCCGTTGCCATTTCGGCCCTTTTCGGGATCGACCTCGAAAAGGTGAAAGAAGTGTTGGAGCATTTTCGACCGGCACCCATGCGGATGGAACTGATCTTCCTTGGAGAAGGAAAGATGCTGATCAACGATGCCTACAACGCCAATCCGAGATCGATGGAGATGGCTTTGGAGACCCTGGCTGAAGTGAAAGGGGGGGGGCGTGCGATCGCTGTTTTAGGCGACATGCTGGAGCTTGGGACCTTTACAGAAGAAGCTCATTTGCAACTGGGAAGAAAGGTTGGAGAGCTTTCGATCGACTTCCTCCTTGCGATGGGAGAGTGGGCCCCTCGGGTGATTGAGTCAGCGATTCGCCACGGGATTGAACCTGAGAGGACCAAGGTCTTGGAGAGCCACGGGGAAGCCATCTCCCTCGTGAGACGGGTGATTCAAAAAGGGGATTGGGTTCTCATCAAGGGATCGAGGAGAATGGCTATGGAGAAGATCTCCGAGGGGTTAGCGCAGGGGAGGGGTTAAAGGGTGCTCTATCATTTACTCTATCCGCTTCATACCGTTTTTTCCTTCCTCAATGTCTTCCGTTATATCACCCTCCGGACCATCTATGCGATCTTAACCGCCCTGCTCATCAGCTTCGTTATTGGGCCCTGGCTGATCAAGAAGTTGAAGTCCTTCCAGATGCAACAGGTCGTGAGAGAGGACGTCCCCACCCGGCATCTCGTAAAGAACGGAACCCCGACGATGGGCGGGAGCCTGATCATTGCCGCCATCGCCATTCCTACGTTCCTCTGGTCGGATCTCACCAATTCCTATGTCTGGATCGTTCTGTTAACGACCCTGGCCTTTGGAGTCTTGGGTTTTTGGGATGACTATAAGAAGGTTCGGGATAAGAACGGCATCGGCATCCGGGCCCGGTACAAGTTTCCCATCCAGGTTGTCATCGGCCTCGTGACCAGCCTCACCCTGTTTTATACCATCGATCACGATTCCAGACTGATCCTTCCATTCTTCAAAAAGGTGATGCCAGACCTGGGTGATTGGTACATTCTCTTTTCTGTCCTTGTGATTGTTGGGTCAGCCAATGCTGTCAACCTGACCGATGGATTGGACGGATTGGCGATCGGACCCGTCCTCATCGCCAGTGCAACCTTCATGCTCTTCTGCTATCTCGCAGGGAACTTCCGTTTTGCGGGTTATCTCCAGATTCCTTTCGTCAGGGGCAGTGGAGAATTGACCATTCTCTGCGGGGCCCTCGTGGGATCGGGTCTCGGCTTTCTCTGGTTTAATACCTTTCCAGCCCAGGTCTTTATGGGGGATGTAGGCTCGTTGGCCCTCGGTGCTGCCTTGGGCACGATTTCCGTGATCACCAAGCAGGAGTTTCTCCTGGTGATTGTGGGGGGCATCTTTGTGATCGAGGCCCTTTCGGTCATCATCCAGGTGGCCTCTTACCGATTGCGGAAGAGAAGGGTTTTTCGGATGGCGCCGATCCACCATCACTTTGAACTGAAAGGGTGGGCAGAGCCCAAGATCATTGTCCGCTTCTGGATCATCGGGATCGTTCTCGGGCTGATTGCGATCAGCACCTTAAAGTTGAGGTAAGGACTCATCAAGGAAAGGGAAAAGGTTAAGATTTGACGTTTGATGGAATCGGGAGAGGGTCCTGATCTGTCACCCTGAAATTGTTTCAGGGTCTCATGAGTTCTTGATTTTCTTAGATGCTGAACCGAGTTCAGCGTGACATTTTCTCTTGGATTCTGGATTTGTTTCGCCTGCCTGCGCGAAGCCGCTTCGGCGAAGGCAGGGATTTCGATATTCGGATTTCGGATTTTTGGATTAAGGATGGATCTTCAGGGCAAGAAAGTTCTGGTGGTGGGTCTGGCGCGGACAGGTTTAGCCACGGCAAGGTTTCTTAGGGAAAAGGGGGCTATCGTTTCTGGGACGGAGATCAAGGGCCGGGAAGAGATAGAAAGAGAAGTGAGCCGCGAAGTCGATGCGATGGGAATCCCTGTGGAATGGGGCGGCCATCGTGAAGAGACCTTTCTCAAATCGGAGCTTATCCTTGTGAGTCCCGGGGTTGCTCGCGCCATTGAACCGATCCGGAAGGCGATGGAGAAGGGGATTCCTATCCTGAGTGAAATCGAATTGGCTTTCCGTTTCATCCACGTCCCTGTGATTGCCGTGACGGGCACGAACGGAAAGACGACCACCACGCTTCTCATCGGGGAGATGTTGAAAGAAGACGGGAGAAAAATTGGCGTGGGAGGCAATGTGGGAGAGCCTTTGATTCTCTTTGCTGACGATAAGAGAGGATGGGAAGCCCTGGTCGTTGAGATCTCAAGTTTTCAACTCGAGGCGATCGAGACTTTCCGGCCTGTGATCTCTGTCCTTCTGAATATCACCGAAGACCACCTGGACCGTTATCCGAGTTATGGCGAGTACATCGAGGCCAAGTCGAAGGTTTTTATCAATCAAAGGCCTGGGGATGACGCCGTCCTCAACGGGGATGATCCAATCGTTATGAAACTGGCAGAATCGGTGAAGGCAAGAAAGACCTTCTTCGGTCTGAAAGAGAGCAGAAACAAAGCTGCTTTTTATGATCCCCCGAACATCATTTTGAAAATCGGGGAGAGGAAAGAGAGCTACCCTATTTCGAAGGCTCCCTTGAAGGGAGTCCACAATGTGGAGAATATGATGGCTGCCATCACTGCTTCGAGGCTCTTTCAATGCTCCGAGTCGGCCATCCAAAAGGTCTTGAATCGTTTTGAAGGAATCGAACACCGCCTCGAATTTGTCCGGGAGGTGGGAGGGGTCCGTTACTACAACGACTCAAAGGGGACCAATGTGGGGTCTGTCGTCAAATCCCTCCAGAGTTTTTCAGAACCCATCCTCCTGATTGCAGGTGGAAAAGATAAAGAGGGAGACCTCGGTCCCCTGAAGGAACTGATTCAGACCCGGGTGAGAGCAATGATCCTCATCGGAGAGGCGAAGGCGAGGATGGCAAGAGAGCTTGGCGGGTTGACGAATACGACGACGGCAAGGACCCTTGAAGAGGCGGTGCTTCTTGCGCATCAGACTGCAAGGAGAGGGGAGGTGGTTCTCCTTTCACCCGCCTGTTCGAGCTATGACATGTTTAAAGATTATAAGGAGAGGGGAAAGGTCTTTAAGGAGGCTGTGAGAAACCTTTAGGTTTCTCAAATTTGATGAAGTCGTAAAAAGCCGAAAAAGGTTAATGAGCGTCATTCCGGCGGAAGCCGGAATCCAGTAACTTCAAGATAATTATAAAAGCACTGGACACCGGTTTTCACCGGTGAGACGATTTTTTTCGAGACCATCATATTTGGAATTACATGATGACAAGAGGAAAAGGCCGATTCGATTACTTGCTCCTGATTGTGGTTCTTGCCCTGGTAGGGATTGGGATCGTCATGGTTTACAGTACCAGTGCGATCCTTGCCGGAGACCGTTTTCAGGATCCCTACTATTTCTTAAAGCGGCAGGCCCTTTACGCAGGGATCGGTTTTTGCCTGATGATCCTGATGCTATTCTTTCCTTATCAGACTCTGAATCGGTTTGCTTACCCTCTCCTCGTCCTCAGTATTCTTGCCTTGATTGCTGTCCTTATCCCTGGCATCGGGGTCCGGGCAGGCGGGTCGATGCGCTGGCTGAGGGTTTTCTCATTTACGATTCAGCCTTCGGAATTGGCCAAGCTGGGCCTCGTCATCTTTCTCGCTTATTTTTTGACAAAGAAGGAGGAGAAGATCCGGAGTTTCTCTTTCGGATTTCTGCCGACCCTCCTTATTTCAGGCCTGGTCATTGCTTTGGTGCTAAAGGAACCTGATTTCGGAACCGCTTTCTTTTTGATGGTCATGGTTTTTCTTCTTCTCTTCCTGGGCGGCACACGGGTGATCTATATTGCGGGTGCTGTGTTGCTGGCCATTCCGGTTGCCTACTATTTTCTGACCAGTGC
>DATIGG010000082.1:0-2196 GCA_035454825.1 Thermodesulfobacteriota bacterium
CCTTGAGCCATGGCGATATTGACGACGGGCATGGTAATCTCCTTTCTATGAGCAGGGTATTGTGCCGACTTCCAAAGAGAATGTCGCCTCGTTAGGCGGCCTTTTGGATTTCTTTAGCCTCATACTCCGGGAACATGATAATAGCAGGATGGATGGCAAAAGCTTTTGCTATCTGTTCCACACGTTTTTTTCCGATTTCCACCTTATCGTTTTCTAAAAGGCTGACATTGGTTGCCTTAATGCCGGAACGTTTGGCAAGCTCGACCTGCGTCCAGCCCTTTAATTCACGAAGCATGCGGATGACCTCGCCGGTCGTCAGTTTGGCATGCGGTTTTGCCGGTACAAATTCGGTTTGTCCCCGATTTCTCATAAGTCCTCCTAATCGTTGTGTGGCGTTATTTCCAAAACAAGAACTGTAACAATGCCCGCTCCTTTAAATGCCTTTTATGGTTTAAATATTTTCCACCATGGATCTCTTCCGTGACCGAATTTTTCTAAGATCTCAAGGGCTAATTGGAGACCGCTCGAAACATATTCTTCCTGAATTCCTGGTGCGGTGAAAACATAGACGACGATATTCTTACTCGCTTGATCTACTTTTGTCCGGGAATCCGGGCCTTGAAAGAGGGAACAAACAATCTCTTTCTCATCCCGGAGAACAATCTCCTCCTCCTTGCAGCGAAGTGTCTTACCTGATACGGCCTGGTATGTTTCTCCTTCGGCAGCGAGATCGAGACGCCATTGACCGTGGAAACGGTCCAGGTCCTGGATCGCCATAAGAATTCCATGGCACATCTCAGCCATGATGTGCGTATCAATGTAGAGGTTCACAATCGGAAACCCCATTTCAATGGTTCGTTTCAGATGATTTGGGAGGGGGCAGGGGTATCCCCAATCCTTGAAAAATTGGTCATAGAGACCGATCCGTTCTTCAATTTTGATGAGGTTATCTCTCCTTCTCATTTTTCTGAGAAGGTCTCTTTTGTAGAGCTTGAAAGGTTCATCCTTTTCATAGTAAGTGCAATCCTGGATAGTTCCAATTCCAAAGCTGAGTTTGGGGAATCGCCGGCAATAAGCCTCGGTAATGGTAAGGGAAACGTCGCGTGACATAACAGACTCCTTTGAGATCCGAAATTCGAAACAAACCTTACAGGATCCATTGACTACCCACGAACCACGAAGACAGAACCATTCCGTCTTTGTTTGAATATGGGTATTGTGTTTGCTAATTTGATAAGAGGTAGGCGAGGTTATCGAGGATGGTGGTAAAGAAAACATCCTTGATCACAAAACCCTCGGGAACCGTAATCTGTGCAGGTGCAAAATTGAGAATTCCTTTTATCCCTGCCTCCACCAGGAGTTGGGCAACGGCCTGGGCCTCTGAGGGAGGGGTTGCAATCAGAGCGATTTCGATCTTTCGTTCTCTGGCCACTTCTTTGATACGGTTGATGTGAAGGACCTCCACCGGTTTTCCTAACTTTTCAGAGACCCGGCCAATTACTCTGGGAGGGTCGATATCAAAGGCTGCAACGATCTTATAGTTCTGTTTTAAGAAATCTTTGTAGGACATGAGGGCAGAACCGAGATTCCCCATACCCACCAAGGCCATTCTCCACTCTTTGTTCGATCCCAGGATTCGCTTAATGTCGCTGAGCAGATCTTTTACATAGTAGCCTACACCTCGAATCCCAAACTCTCCAAAGTAAGCAAGATCCTTTCTCACTTGGGCAGAGTTCACGGCGCATTTGTTTGCAAGTTGGGCAGAGGAGACAACCTTTTCTCCCTTTTCTTCTAACTCTTCGAGGCATCTTGAATACCGTGAAAGCCTCCGAATCGTTGCCTCAGGGACTTTAGAATATTTCAATGTTGTGACTCCCTTCACAAAGCATTCTAAAAAATTTATTAAACTTCCGATCTTTTGTCAAGGATATTCCGAGGGCAAAGGATTACCATAAACCCTCTTAGTGACTGCGTAAAAAAACGATATCATCTCATTTTTTCTTTGAGCCGGAAGGGATCATTTTCCCTTGAGTAACCTCTTGCCTTCTCTTTGCCAGTTGTTGATTTGCTTCATCCAACCGAAGATTGGCCATTTCGATGAGATCCTCCGTATACTCAGGGTTATGGATCCCATTCCCCTTTTTGGCTAACTGATAATTAAAGTCCGCCTCTCCATAGAGTTTCCTGAAGACGAAG
>DATIGG010000083.1:0-5276 GCA_035454825.1 Thermodesulfobacteriota bacterium
TGAACAAATGAAGAGAATGTTATAATTTCATGCGAGAGGTTATCAAAATGCCTATTTATGAATATCATTGCAATCGATGTGACCATGAATTCGAGAAACTTGTTTTTAGTTCTTCTGAAAAGGTTGATTGTTCCAACTGTAAAAGCAAGAAAGTCAGCCGCAAAATGTCGACATTTGCTTTTTCAAGCGGGGGAAAGTTTAAAAGCACAGCAAGTTCATCCTGTGGTAGCTGTTCTTCGAGCAGTTGTTCCGGCTGCAGCAAGTAAACCCGTTAATCCGAAACTACCCTTCTTTGTCCGAAACCTGAATAATGCCATTAATCCTTCCCTACCGAGAGGCTGTGTCGCAAGTCCGTTCATGGTTCGACAGGCTCACCACGAACGGATCACGGCACATTAGAAATCAATTACTTAGCCGTTCGCCCTGAGCGCGTCGAAGGGCGAGTGGCGAATTACGACACAATCTCCAAAGGGAGGAGAAGACTTCTTCTCTTTTTTACAAAAAGGGACGCCGACATATTAACTCAGACTATCTCGTATGATTAGAGGCTGGTGAGGTGACGTCTCGATTCCATCTCCTCTCTCAGTCCAGTATCTTCCTTGAGTCTTCTCAAAGCACCCTCAATCATTTGAATCATCTCACCCTTTTTTTCAGGGAGTTTTCCGTGGAGAGGAAGAAGATTGGAGATGTGATCACTTAAGAACTGAGAGGTGACCTGGAGCGCTTCCAACAGGAGTTTGGTTTCCTTCAGGATCGTTTCGGGGGAAGCCAATTGGAAACGGCCTTCGATCATGGCATCATGCAGGGACGAGCCCGGTTGAGAGATAAAGGTCCGGACCCGGATAAAATGGGGATCGATACGGCTTAACACCTCTGCTGAACCCTTGGCGTGTTGCTCCCATTTTCCCTCGCCTCCAATTCCGAGCAAGACATAGAGAGAAAATTCAAATCCAGCTTTCTTGGCCTTTTTCCCACCCTCAATCATCTCTTCAGGAGTTGCTCCCTTGTCGATCTCGGTTAAAAGCTCACGGTCTCCAGTTTCAAGACCCACATGGAGCCTCGTAAGTCCAGCCTGACGGATTCTCTCAAGATCCTCTGCCGGCTTCTTGACCAGGGTTTTTGCCCTGGCATAACTGGTGACCCTCTCGATATGAGGAAAGGCTGAATAGAGTGAATGGAGAATTTGAACGAGCACTTCTGTTTTGACCACCAGGCTGTTTGAATCTCCGATGAAAACGGTCCTCACCCCATCGCCATAAAGATCTTTAGCAAGTTCGATATCCGACAGGACCTCTTCAACCTGCCTGATCTCAAACTGGGTTGACTTATACATGGAACAAAAGGTGCATTTGTTCCAGGGACACCCCCGGGTCACCCGGAGAAGGAGACTGTTCGCTTCGCTTGGAGGTCTGAAGGGTGGGAAATCATAGCTCCTGCGCCTCAGCCCAAATCTTCCAATCGTCATCGATTTCCCCGTTTGAGACCGTTTCGCTCAAGGTTGGAAGCAAAATGTTTTTGCCTCTTGCCTCAAGCCCACACAGTGAGACGGTCCTCCAGTCTCTGTCCTGCCGTTACCCGCCCCAGGGTATTCTTGAATAAATCTCGGAAAACTTATCCCGGTATTCGCGGAAGAACTTCTCGTGTTTCTTTTCCCACTGGGCCAGGAAGGTGAGGGCCTTTTTGGCTTTTCCAGTGGTTTGGTTGGACATCTCTTCATAGAATTCGCTGAGATCCTTTTCAATCAGCCAGGCGGTATTAAAAATCGTTACCTCAGGGACCATGGAACCCTCTAAACACTGAGCCAGAAATTCGGACTTAGACCGCTTGTCAAAATAGTCGGTCTCCTCTATGCTGAGATCCTTCGCATTGGGTAATTCCATCTCCTTTTTCTTCTTGAGACCCCTCAGAATCCGGGTGATCAACCGGATGTGCCTCTCCTCCTCCTTGATTAACGATTTAAAAGCCGTGACCGCTGACCCGATCCCCATCCTTTGAAGGGAGCTTTCGAAAAAAGTTTTCCCGGTGTGTTCTTGATTCAGGGCATATTCAAATATCTTAATCAACTTTTCATTTCGGTCCATCAGTTTAAACCTCCCAAAAAATACTAAGACAGATCAGTCTGCGAAGTCAATGAATACAGCCGAACATTCATAATCCCTCGGGTATGGGGGATAGATATGCAAAGGACCAGGGTGGTGTCTCCTGAGAAAACTTGAAGCGGCACATTTGAGCGATGAGCCACGGAGAACACACCCTTAAAACGGTCCCTCCAGCACGGTCGGCCGCTGATCCTCCTTCTTATGATCCGCTTTTCAAGGTTTCGGAGGGGAGACCATCCTGGTCCGGTCCGGAGACTGAGGAGTTGTGAACATTCATCTTAAGAAGATTTGACAAACCACGTCTTTTTGTTTATAAGATACAATAGCCACGAAGGTAGAACTCCAAAGAAATGGGGAGATCCAAGTGGCTTTTTTTGTCCCGGGAAGATGGCCATGGAAAAGAAAAAAAGAATGATCGCTGTGATTGATGGCCAGGGGGGCGGGATAGGGAGTGTCATCATTAAGCGCCTTAGAGACAGCCTCGGGGAAGAAATTGAAGTGATCGGACTCGGAACGAATGCCATGGCAACAGGAGCCATGCTGAAGGCAGGGGCTAATAGAGGGGCTTCAGGAGAAAATGCTATCGTTCAAACGGTGAAGACAGCCGAGATCATCATCGGGGCCATGGGGATCGTCCTGGCGAACTCGATGATGGGAGAATTGACGCCGAGGATGGCAGAAGCCATTGCTTCATCACCGGCAACGAAATACCTTCTTCCTCTAAAAACATCGGATCTCGAGATCATTGGCGCCCCCAAAGAACCGCTGCCCCATCTGGTGGATCAACTGATCAAACGGATCCAGGAGATATTCAGTTGAATCAGGGAGGAACTATGTGTGAGGCAAATGCGTATATCCTTAAGGAAGGCAAAGAAGAACTGGTTTTGGAGGATATTTCAATTCTCCGTCCGGAGCAGGATGGGCTCTACCTTCAAAATATCTTCGGCGAACAGCGACGAATCAAGGCCCGGATTAAGGAACTGAACCTCGTCGATCACCGGATTATTTTGGAAGTACCCTAAGGGTTTGTTAAGCAATAAAGTTTACAAGACCCGCTCGTGGTGAGCCTGTCGAACCATGAGTGCTCATCCTTCGACACGCTCAGGATGAACGATATACAATTAATGATGAAGTCGTAAAAAATCGAAAAATCGTAACGTTCGTCATTCCGGCTGGAGTTTGCCCCGTACTTGATACGGGGCCGGAATGACAGAACGGGGCATTTTGAGACTTTTTACGAGACCACCAAATATACAATTTGATTTTTAAAAAGAGGCCACGAAGGTCTTTATCCCCATAGAAGCGGGGAAGGCTTTTGTGGCCTTTTATTTTAAATACCATAGAAAGCGAGGGAACCGATGCATATTCCGGATGGCTTTTTGAGTCATGGTATTAATAGCGCCACCTTCATCATTTCGGCAGGGGCCTGCGTCTACGGAGTAAGAAAGGTCAACCAGAAATTTGGAGATAAGGAAGTACCTCTCATGGGCGTCACGGCTGCCTTCATCTTCGCTGCCCAGATGATCAACTTTCCGATTGCCGGGGGAACAAGTGGTCACTTTCTTGGAGCCGTCTTCTCATCTGTGCTTTTAGGTCCCTGGGCAGGACTGACTATTATGACCCTCGTCCTGGTGGTGCAATGCCTCGGGTTTGCTGATGGCGGGCTGACGGCTCTGGGGTCCAACGTCTTTAACATGGGAGTGATCGGAGCCTTGGGCGGATACGGTATCTTTGCCCTCCTTTACACTCTATTCCGAAAGAGCCAGAAAGGTTTTTTTATCGCCCTGGCTATTTCCTCGTGGTTCTCGATTGTGATGGGTGCTACCGCAACAGCCATTGAGCTTGCCATGTCCGGGACCTCTCCTCTCATGATTGTTCTCCCTACTATGGTAGGGGTTCACGCCATCATCGGCATCGGTGAGTCAGTCATCACGACAACAGCGGTCTCTCTCATCCTGAAAACCAGACCAGACCTGGTCGGGTGCTATGTTTCCCTTACCCAACTCCCTCTACGGAAGGAGACAAAGCAAAGGCAAGACCCCTCGGAGGTATCCCAATGAAAAAAGGGCTTACTGGATGGATCTGGATCGGCCTTGGGGTCTCTCTCCTTGTGGCTCTCTTTCTCTCACCCTTTGCCTCTTCCTCTCCGGATGGCTTGGAGAAGGTGGCGGAGACGAAGGGATTTAGAGAGAGGGGGGAGGGATGGAAATTATGGACACATGCACCCCTAACAGATTATGCCGTCCCGTGGATAAAGAATGAAAAGGTGTCGACAGCCCTCTCAGGTCTTTTGGGTACTCTCGCCATCTTTTTCATTGCTTTTGGAATCGGAAAGCTTATGAGAACATCACCCTGGAAAAAAGAGGAACCCTAATGTTTTGCCTCACTGAAATTTTTCTCCCCGGCTTTGATCGCGACGTTCAGATAATTTTCTTTCGGGGGAAGGGCACAGGTAAATTTATCATTATAGGCGCAGGAAGGAAGGTAGGCCATGTTAAAATCCAAGACCATTCTGTACCCGGTCAGAATCTCCGCATCGATATATCTTCCCCCTTCATAGGTCTCCTTCCCGTTGGTCAGGTCCTTAAGAGGAATAAAGAGGTTGTCGCTCAAAATCGATTTGTAAATTTCGATCACATAGCCCTTCCCGTCCAGGTTAAAACGGAACTTCCCATACCGGATATACCGCTTGTTCGTCCCCTTATTGGTCAAAAATGTTGCATAATATTTCGGATCATTGATATGGAGAATATATCGCTCAATCGGACCAACAAAATAATATTTGGGATCAAAGGGAAAGTATTTGAGTCCCTTAAATTTTTTCTTCTCTTCGGGAATAAGGGGCGAACGCTGGTGGGTCTTGAAAAATTGGTCCCGCTCAGCCCTCCATTTCACCACTCTTTCTTTTTCAGTCTTGATGTCCTCTTCATATTCACTACCACTGACCAGAGTTATTCCCGTTGACAGGAAAACAACCCCGATCAGGAAACCTATCAAACTTTTTCTTGCCATCGAATTCAAAAACCAACCTCCACTCTTCACCACTCCATTTTATCCAATCGGCTCAGGCATTGCAAATCTCCTCTTGCTCAACACATGGCGATTTGTTAAAGTATCGTTATCCTCGTTATAGAATAGCGGTCCGAATAAGATGAAGATGAGTTACAAGATCTGGCT
>DATIGG010000084.1:0-2504 GCA_035454825.1 Thermodesulfobacteriota bacterium
AGTATGAACAGGGCAGCCGAGCAGGCTGCTCCCTATGCCAAACAGATCTTCTGGGATGCCATTGGAGAGATGACATTTGAAGACGCGCGAAAGATCCTGTCTGGCAACGAAACTGCAGCCACACAGTACTTCAGGGGCAAAACCACCGGAAAACTCACGACTGCTTTCCAACCCGTGGTGGAGAAGTCGATGAACGAAGTGGGTGTGACGAGGCAATACAATGAACTGGTGGGCCGATATCAGTCAATCCCGTTCGTCAAAAGCGAGACTTTTGACATCAACCACTATGTTGTGACCAAGGCTCTTGACGGGTTATTTTACGTGCTGGGGGAGGAGGAGCGTAAGATCCGCACAAACCCGGCAGCCCGAGTTACCGATCTTCTAAAGGAGGTATTTGCGAAGTAGTGCCCATGCCCGGAGGCGCTCTCTCACCTCAAATCCTCTTTCCGAACACGAGGGTCTTGGGATGATGAGTAAAATTCAGGAAAAGGGAGGAGCCGAAGATGAATTGGCGTAAATTGATGACAGGACGTCCGAAAAAGATTCTTATTGGATTGGTCATCTTCTTTGCTGTCTTTACCCTCTTCGGTTTTTTCGGTTTACCCCCAATCCTCAAATCCCTTCTAACCCAAAGACTCTCCGAAGCCCTCCATCGTGAAGTGACCATTCAGCAGATCAAGATGAACCCCTATGCCCTTTCCTTAACGGTCAGGGGGTTTCTGGTTAAAGACCGGGGAAGTTCGGAAAAATTCGTCTCCTTTGACGAACTCTATATCAATCTTCAGAGCATCTCCATTCCAAGGTTGGCCCTTGTCCTCAGAGAGATCAGACTCAAGCAACCCTATTTCAACGTCAAACGAATTGACGAGACGAGCTATAATTTTTCTGACCTCATGGAGAAAAAGGAAACCAAGCTGACAGAAAAACCCGCTGAAAAACCGAAACCGCTCAGGTTCTCCCTCAACAACATCAAGATCGAAAATGGAAGCATCGATTTTTTGGATGGACCCGAGCAGACGAAACATGCAATTAGAGAACTGAATATCGGGATTCCGTCCCTATCCAACATTCCAAGCAAAATCAATATCTTTGTCCAGCCGGCCTTATCTGTAAAAATTAATGGAACACCCTATGAAATTCAAGGAAAGACCAAGCCTTTTGCCGACTCCCTTGAAACGGCATTTGATATCAGTATCAAGGACTTCGACATCCCTTACTATCTTGCCTACTTCCCTTCAAAATTAAACTTTAAGATCGTTTCTGCCTACCTGGACAGCGAAACACAACTGTCGTTCATCCAATACAAGGATAAAGGGCCTTCCTTGACGGTGTCAGGAAGTATCTCCCTGAAAAAAGTGGCCCTGGATGATGAAAAGAAAAACCCTTTATTCCGGCTTCCTCTATTGGAAGTAGGCATTGCTCCCACTGAACCACTTAAGAAATTGATTCACCTTTCAAAGATTTCGATTCAATCCCCTGAACTTACTGTGCAGCGCGATCCTAAAGGAACTTTGAATATCGACTCCCTTCTCCCCGAAGAGAAAGGGGCCAAGCCGCCTCCGGCACCTGAAAAGAAAGGAGATGAAACGACCTTATCCCTCGATGTGGATGAAGTCCAGTTGACGGGTGGAAAGGTCTCCTTTTCCGATCTTTCAAGAAAGAAACCCTTCAAAACCTTCCTTGATCCGATCGAATTGAAGGTCGACCATTTCAGCCTTGGAAAGGACAAGAAGACAGCCTATGCGCTATCGGTCACCACAGAGGCGAAAGAGAATATCAAGCTGGAGGGTGAACTCTCCGTGGTCCCCCTGTGGGCCGAAGGGGGGTTAGAGATCAAATCCGTTCCTCTGAAAAAATATTCCCCCTACTACCAGGACCAGATCCTTTTCAATCTTGAAGAGGGTCGCCTCGATTTCTCAACTCGCTACAAGTACGCCAAAGGAGAAAAGGAGCCAGAAATTGCTTTGTCCGATTTATCCGTGCTCCTCAATTCCTTGAGACTTAAGAGACAGGAGGAAAAGGAGGACTTCCTGAAGATTCCTCTGCTTTCCATTAAGGATACCCTCATCGATGTCACCCAGAAAAAGATGACGGTGGGCAGTTTTTCGACTGATAAGGGGATGCTGATTCTGAACCGGTTTAAAAATGGCGAACTTGACCTATCAAAGCTTCTTCCTCCCTCTCCCCCTAAAGAGGAACCGGTCAAGAAGGATCAACAGAAAGAGGAAGTGAAGCCATGGGTTATTACGCTTGGGAAGATGGCCGTCAATCAATATAAGGTCAGGATGGCGGACCAGAATCCTTCCCAACCCACGACCCTTACCGGGGAGAAGATCACCCTCCGAGGAGAAAATATCTCCACCGCAAAGAATGCCTCTGGCAAGCTGGCTCTCTCCTTCCTCCTGGATCAAACAGGCACGATTTCAACCCGGAATACGATCACGATTGACCCCTTAAGGATAGAGGGCTCTCTCGATGTCAAACGCCTCATCCTCAATAAGTAT
>DATIGG010000085.1:0-9368 GCA_035454825.1 Thermodesulfobacteriota bacterium
GAAATTAGCTCCTCCATGTCCTCCAATGAGGCCAACATCACCAATGCACGGGTCGATACAACAGACGAACAGAAAGCGGTTGGAACCTTTGAGGTGGAAATCCGGGACCTAAATCACCTCAGAAAGGTGATCAAGGGTCTCGAAAAGATTAAAGGAGTTCATCGGGTTGAGCGGATGAGAATGTAAGGAGGATTAAGCAGCCTTGATGACCTTTCCTGAGCGGAGGCATCGGGAACAAACTTTCATTCCGATGGTCCTCCCCTCCTGAATTGCCTTCACCTTGTGCAGATTAGGATACCAGACCTTCCTCGTTTTATTGTTCGCATGACTCACATGGTGGCCAAAAACCACCCCTTTCCCGCAGACGTCACATACCTTTGCCATTTTCAGCCCTCGCAATGAGAATGGGTTTAAATAACTTATAATTCCCAACTTTTCAACCCCAAAAGCATTTCTTGTCATTCAAACTTCATCCCCCTCACCTTTGTCCTCTCCCCAAGAGACCGTGCCATAATTCGCCGTCCGCCCTTCGACACGCTCAGGACGAACGGCTAAGTCATTGAGATTCAAGGTGCCTATGTCCGTTCGTGGTGAGCCTGTCGAACCATGAACCGACTTTCGGCACAGTCTCCAAGGGGATAGGAGACGAGAAGAAGTCCAACTCTATTTGACGAGCCTTCTTTTCTCTTCCATCTGAAGGTCAAGGCTCTTGAGTCTTTCGAGGGTCTCTATCATTTTGCTATTCATCTCTTTCAGGCTACCCACCTCATCACGGAGGGACGCATTCACCTTCTGAGCCTTTTCCAGGCTGGCCTGTAATCTCTCCATTTGGGTTTGCAGACCTTGAATTTTCTTCTCCATCTCCACCCTATCCTTGCCCCGATGGTCCATCTCCCGTAGGACCGCAAGCCAGTTGAGGATGTGATCGGCTTGTGCCTTATCGGGCGATAGCGAAAAAAAGCTTTCTATTTCCTGCAGCGCTCGAGCGTAATTTAATTGTGGGTTTCTATGATTCAAAAAGAGAAAAGCGAGCTCCAGATGGGATTGCGCCCGCACCGATGCCTGGGGATCCTCTCGGGCAAGTTTCTCTAAGCGGGAAGTCTCCTGAAGAAAATCTTTTCCCCTCTCCGGCTCTTTCACCCCCTGTCTCATTGCGCAACCTGCAATAAAAAAAAACAGGAGAAAAAAACAACCCCATTGTAGACGATGAAATTTTGAACCCATATTTCCTCCTTTTATTTCCTCATTTCAGGAGGTGGCAAAGTCAGCCCTTCGACTCACCTGTCTTTAAGCCCGCGATTTGCTCAGGGTTGACAGAGAGCGCCGTTCACTCCGTTCTAATGGACCGGGTTTTGACTCTGCCGAAGGATCAATCAGTCGGCCCGAATGAAAGCGTTGCGCCGGTCAGCGACAAAGATGCTATGGGAAAAGGACTTGGCATAATTCTTCACTTCCGCGGCGATCTCCCCGACCTGGACGTGATTTTGCAGCCGGCAGTGTTGATTGGTGACCACCGAGATGGCCATCGTCATAATGGGGAAGGATACCTTCTGCCCTTGCCGCGTCTCCCCACAGATGTAACCCCGCTGCCGGTCTTCCGAGTCGTAAAAATTAGGAATCATCTTATCAAAAGAATCGATGATGTTCAGGCAAATCTTTTCATATTTTTCAGGCGTAGTGATCACAACAAAATCATCTCCCCCAATATGCCCGACAAAGTCTCCCTTGTTTCCTTGCGTCTTGACCGCCTCCGTGACAAGTCTGGCCGTCGCCTGGAGGACCTCGTTGCCTCTGGCATATCCATACCGATCGTTGAAGGCCTTGAAGTTGCTCAGATCAAGCTGGCAAAAGGCGATCGATATTTCTTCCATTAACCCTTTATTCAGGACATTTTCAATCGTTACACTTCCAGGAAGGTGAGTGAGGGGGTTTGCGTCGAGATTCATCTCCTCCAGACCTTTCAACCTCTGGGCCATCTTTTGAAAAGCCTGGGAGAGATCTCCAAATTCATCCTGATTACGAACCTCGGGCAGATGGTCGAACTTCCCGTTCGATATCTCCCGGGTGGAAAGTTTCAATTGATGGATGGAGCGGGAAATGTTCCGGGTGAGGGTCAGCGCAATGAGGATTCCCAGAAGAAGGCCGCCCATGCTCAACCCGGCAGTCACCCAAAAGGCTGAATGGCCAATGCTCAGGGTCATCAGGCTCTTTTCATTCTGGTCTTCCCTCGCATCATGAGAGATTCCTTTTATCAGTTGAAAGATCTCTTCCTGCTTCTGTCTGATGGGTCGATCACGGTCCCGAAAAGCCGAAGAAGAAAAATCTTCCCTCCTCTCCAATCCTGCTTGATAGAGATGGTCATACTCTTTGTGGAGGGCGGCGAGTCGGTCGAGTGGAAGGTTGGAGACATCCGGAAGCTCACCCATCTTCTGCAGGAGCTTCTTGAATTCCTCACTTCTCTTCCAGAAGAGTGCTTCCATCTCCGAACTCTTGAGGATGACGGAGCGGCGTCCGTAGAGCTCTTGGGCCAGCAACGTCTCGATCATCTTATCGGCAGTCTCTACCAGAGGACCATCACGCTCGATAATGCGATTGTTGATTTCATTCAGCCGCTGGAGGCTGTAAAGGGCAATGAGGGCAATGAGAATAGTCAGGACCCCACAGGATAGGAATCCGAGGAGCAATTTCTTTGCCAAGGTCAGGCGAAATAACGGGACCACAGATCTTTTCATGGATCATCCATCTTGTTCTCTGACTTCGGCTCTAAGAGAACCTTCTTTCCTCTTTCTTCTTTCTTCGCTGTCTTCTCACTTCTTCTTCTATCCGCCATTCAGAGACAGAGTCAATTTTATCATATTCATCGTAAAACTGATAATCATGATGGCTTAGCACTCGATTGCAGTGAAGGTCACAATAAGTTCCTTCAAGGACGCATCTGGAATTCAGATAGTATTTGCAAAATTTTCCATAACCCATCCGTCTTCCCTCCTTTGAAATGAAGTGCTTAGCGAAATGAAAATCCCGTGGGGAATGATGAGCCACGGGATCTGCAAAATTTCTTTTGCTTCGGTAACTCGGCCATCCAGGAGATCCTCAATGCGAATCTACTTTGAACCGTCAGCTCTTAGCTAAGAGCAAGAACCTGAAAGGTTCTTCCTGGACCCGTGGCTTTCCGCCCTCCAATTGCTTGAAGTTAGGCTTTATCGGCAACCGTTAAGTATATCTGTGATCGGTTACAGTGGTATGATGCAATATAGATGCCAATGAAATGGACAATTAGAGTTATCGAAAATAGTATTCCTACAGTTATGGTCAAAGATCTATTCAGTATCTGTCCATAAACTGACGGTTTTAATAAGAAGGTGCCATTCCCCGACCTATGATCAATTTTGACGGTCGGGAAATTTTGTGTTTTCAAAAAGTTCTGGATGGCCCCGTATCAAGTACGGGGCAGGCCCCTCGATTCCGACATGACGGACTGACAGAATTCATGGACAGACTCTGTTTACAGGAACAGGTGGTCTTTCCGAAGAAGACTTGAAGCAGGAATACTTGAGCGATGAGTCATGGGGATGATGCCCTTGAGACGGTCCGTTCAGCAAGAGGCCTCGGCTGACCCATCGGTAATGATCCGCTTTTCAAGGTTTTGGAGGGGGAGGAGAACCCTGTTCCTGTTCCAGGAATAAGCGGTTCCATCGAATATCAAGCAGGTTGTCTTTCAGGTTGTCTTTAAAGAAAGCCTTAATATGTAAAAATTGAATAACTTCCGTCAAAGAGTGTGACATTTTGTGCAGATGAAAGAGTCTTCCCATCGAGAGAGTGCAGGGCGAAAGGCATCCCGTTCAGTGTTATCAAACTTAAAGAGATTTTCCAAAGCTGAGCTTATGTAAGCCATCAGTCAAATTGTTATGATCTAGCCGCGGATATTACAGGGGAACTATTTGGAACATCTGTCAAAATTTTTTCCATCTATGGTT
Source organism: Thermodesulfobacteriota bacterium (assembly GCA_035454825.1). Classification (GTDB taxonomy): domain Bacteria; phylum Desulfobacterota; class BSN033; order BSN033; family UBA1163; genus DATIGG01. The sequence continues at coordinate 3,978 of DATIGG010000085.1, forward strand.
TTGTCAAGAAACCGATCATGTAGAACTCTGCTTTAATTATAATGGGTTACGTGGTCAGCGATCTTAGGCATAAAAATTGCTTGATTTCTACAACGGATAGGCTTTAAAATAGAACCTGGTGTTCGGTTCTTGTCGGAAATGAAACCTCAAAACGGTTTATAAAGAAATGGGAGGATGTCATGAAGAAACACTTGCTCTCAATTCTCATTCTATGGGTCATCATGGTCGTGACAAGCGTGAGTTATGCCCAAGACATGGGCATCATTACAGGGAATAAGAGAGGGACCTATTATCAATTCGGCCTAAATTTGGCGCAACTTGTAAAGTCCCGTGGAATAAAGCTGAACGTTTTCGACTCCGCCGGCTCGGTGCAAAACGTCATGGCGGTATACAAGGCTCCTGGCACCCAACTGGGGATCGTCCAGTCGGATGTATTGGCCTTTATTGCCAAAGTCGGGACCGATCCCAATCTGAAGAAAATTGCGAGCAGGACCCGAATGGTCTTCCCATTGTATAATGAAGAGATCCATCTGCTTGCCAACCGGGAGATAAAGGATTTTGATGATCTGGCTGGCAAGAGCGTGGCCATTGGAGAAGAAGGAAGCGGAACGTACCTTACTGCGAGGATACTGCTCGAAATTTCTGACGTAAAGCCGCGGGACCTGGTTCCCATTGGAACTGATGAAGCCCTGGCTCAACTCAAGCAGGGAAAGATCGATGCCATGTTCTATGTCGCAGGTTTTCCCGTCAGGTTATTTGCCGAAGGCGTTACCGCCGGAGACGGGCTTGCCCTGGTTCCCATCACGAACAAGAGCATCCTTGAGTTTTATCCAAGCGCTCAGATCCCCACGAACACCTACAGTTGGCAAGACCAGGCGATTGATACCGCTGCAGTGAAGGCAGTCCTTGTTTCCTACGACTTCAGGGGAGTAACCTGTGAATATGTTGGAAAATTCGCCAAAGCGCTGAGCGACAATCTCGAATGGCTCAGAGCCAATGGGCATCCGAAATGGAAATCGGTCGATCTTAACTTTCCTCTCAAGGGATGGGAGCAATACGATTGCGTAAAGAAGGCCATACTGCCGCCTCAGCGCAATGCGTCTGAGAAACCTCGCGAGGTGAATCCTATTATGGATGCAATCAAAAAGATGTTTTCAGAATAGAGGCCTTCCCTCGATTGGCAAGGGTTGGTCCCTCTGCGGAACAGTGTCAGCGGGTCGCGGGGCCTTTTCAAAGCGGAAACGATGTATCTTTCTCATTTCAAGTTGCACGAGAAGCCGTTCAAAATCAGCACCGACCCAAGATTCTTTTGGCTTGGAGAAAAGCACAGAGAATCTCTGAGAACGCTGCAATACGGAATTTTATATGACGATGGATATGTCGTCCTGACAGGGGACGTCGGCACGGGAAAGACGACGCTCGCCAGCGCCCTGGTGAATGACCTTCGTGATAAAGTCGTCGTCGCCAAGATCCCTTATCCTGATGTCGACACCCTCGATTTTTTCAGGTTGATCGCCAGGGCCTACGGAATAAACGCCGATTTTCTGAGCAAGGGTTTTTTTCTCGTCCGTCTTGAGTCTTTTCTCCGTCACTCTTTCTCGACAGGGAAGAAGGTCGTTCTCGTCATTGATGAGGCGCAGAGACTGAGTCAGGAGCACCTTGAAGAGGTACTGCGCCTCTCCAACATCGAAGAGAATGGGACAAGATTATTAAACATCGTTTTCGTGGGGCAGAACGAATTCAACGCTATTCTATTAGATGAATCCAACAGGGCCTTACGACAGAGGGTAGCGGTCAACTATAACCTCGGTCCCTTGACGCACGACGAGACATGCCAATACATCTCACACCGCCTCCGGGTCGCTGGGTGTGAAAGAGAGATTTTCAACCCAGAGGCCATCCAGGCTATTTTTCTTTTTTCCAGAGGTATTCCCCGTTTGATCAACATCGTCTGTGATCTTGCTCTTTTGACGACCTATTTCAAAGGCGGGGAAAAAGTCTTATCGGAAACGGTTAAGCAATGCGTAGAACGACTCCGTTTGCCTAATGAGAAAACTGAATGGATCTCTACGAGAGCCGATCCCTCATCAGGAATGGAAAAAGAGGTTGGAACCAAGATCGACGATGGGATACCTGGTGAAACTCACACTGGACAGGTTAGAGAATCTGTGCGGAAACGAGCCTGGGTCAGGGGTGCCTATGCGGCCGCCTTCGGTTTCCTGGTACTTTTGTCCGGATTAATCTTTTTTCTCTATCAGCACGCCCAGACACAGCAGCATTCGAGAGAGACGGAATCGAAACAGGAAGGAATCAATCAAGCTGGCACGGCGCAAAAGGAGATGGAAAGCCTCAAAGCGATCGGCCCCCCTGCCGTTGCGTCTTTCGCTCCGAAGGAACCTCTGTCCTCATCGGTTACGGACGGGGGTCCTGATCCGTCCGCCTTGCAAGAGCGGCCCGCTCCGTTCGAGGAAATCGCACCAACCAAGGCGGCAAGTGTTCGAAGTGCGGAACCCGAAAACCGGAAGCCGGTTGCTTCGAGATCCCCAGTCGGGCCACCCAGGCAGGTTGTGACTCACCCTGTGCAAGAGCTAAAGGTACCCGACCAGAAAGAGAAAGGCTTTGAGGATAGAGGAAAATCGCCTTCGGAAGACAAAAGTGGAGGATTGAGTCAGCCCCCTGTGTCTACTGAACCTTCGGCCCAGGAGGCCCCGAGTCAGGACAAAGAAGAGTTCGAGTCCGGCAGAGTATTCGATTGGCTTCTGAAAAAACGTGGAGACAAGAAGTAGCCGTCTCCTCTACTCATGGGACCTGCGATATTTGGAGCAGTGGCGCTCTTGAACCTCATGCTCCAGGTCCCTGTAGGAGACCGACAGGAAAGATTGACATCCTCATTGAGCGGATTGCGAGTCTCGGCAATCTCATGAGTCGGCCCTACCGGGCCATAAGGCGGGCGCAACATGTACCTCATTCATTACAGACTCCAACGCATGCCGTTTCAGATCAGCCCGGATCCAAGATTTCTCTGGCTGGGAGAAAAACACAAGGAGGCCCTGGCCGTCCTGAAATACGGGGTTCTCAACAACCAGGGGTTTCTGCTTCTCACGGGTGATGTCGGGACCGGAAAAACCACTCTGATTAATGCCCTGGTCAATAGCCTTGGCTCCGACACGGTATTCATCAATGTCGCCGATCCTCGCCTGGACAAGATCGATTTCTTCAAGCTCGTTGCGCAGTCCCTTGGATTGGAAACCAAATTAGTCACGAAATTCGATTTTTTAAGCTCTTTCAAAGATTTTTTGTACAAAGCCCATGAGAGCAAGAAAAAGGTATTATTGATCATCGATGAGGCTCAGAAATTGTCTCTTGACTCGCTTGAGGAAATACGGCTCCTCTCGAATATAGAACGGCAGGATACCAAGCTCTTAAACATCTTCTTCATAGGACAGAACGAGCTCAACGACACATTGGTGCAGCCAGAATGTCGGGCCCTCAGACAACGAATCACCGTCGTGCACCATATTAAGCCACTCCATGAGAAAGAAACGGTCGAATACGTCAAGTATCGTCTGCGTGTCGCGGGCACGCAGCAGGACATTTTCACAGACAAGGCGCTCAGGGAGATCCATTCTTTTTCCAGGGGCTACCCCCGACTGATCAATGTAATCTGTGACCGGGCCCTGCTGACCGGTTACTCCGAAAACCTCCAGACGATCGATCATAAGATCATCCATGATTGTGCGAAAGATCTCCGCCTTCCAGGGGAGACGGAGCAATCCGCACCCAAAAAGGAGGGTCAGAGGACAAGAACCAGCCCCCGCATTGCCACAAGAGTAGCTCTCTTCGTCGGCCTCGTCCTTTGTTTCGCCTTTTTCGTTTATGTGATTGCCACAAGATTCCTCGGCAAAGAGGAGTTCAATGGAACTCTGTCGGGCGCCGCTGATCAGGACCTACACGGACGCCCATCAGGAAAACCCGAAGCGCAGGGAACGGATCGTTCTTCTCCTCCAGTCTCTTTACCTTCGCCCTCCTCAAGCAAGGCCGATAGTCAGCGAATCCCGGATTCGACTTCCCAGGAAGGCTTCCGGGAGTCCAGACTCATTATTCCTTTTGCCAGCAATACAAATGAGCTTCCTCCAGAGGCCCTCGCCCGGCTTGACCAATTCGCCCAGGTTATGCTGCAAAGAACAGAGCCTGAAATTATTGTCAAGGGCTACACTGACGCACTCGGTAGCGGCGACTACAACAGAAACCTGTCCACTTTCAGGGCCAATGTCGTGAAAAGCTACCTGACCGGGAAGGGAATAAGCCCGAACCGAATCAGGGTGATCGGAATGGGCGATGCTGCTCCGCGAATGCCTAACACCACGTCGACAGGACGCGCTGCAAACCGCAGGGTCGAGATCGAGGTCGTACCCCATAAACCCTGATCAAACATATTTCAAGTATTCCTGACCCAGATTGAGAGGTTCTCGGAGGTTGTCATTCTGAGGAGGCGACAGGCGACGAAGAATCTCTATGATCGATTCAGTTGAAGTGGTTATATTCTTCAGTCGCTACTCTCCTTCAGAACAGCAGGATCTGCTCGGTGGAAGGTTCTCATAACCTGGGATGTGGAGATCAGGCACCACCATCATGGTCGCTGTTCCATGGGCAACCAGAACTCCTTCTCCATTCCTGACGTGAGTCTCTCCGAGGGCAAGGGTCCTTCCCATTTTGATACATCGACCATGCGCCATAAGCTTTCCCTTCTGAGCAGGAGCAAGGTAGTTGAGCTTCATTTCCACAGTCGTTAGCCCCATTCCTCTTTCCATCTGAGGAAAGACGGCCCAGAAGGCCGCTGCGTCTACGACGGAAGCTATGGCTCCTCCGTGGACATTACCAAAGGGTTGAAGGTGCTTCTCTCCCAGTTCCATCTCTAAAAGGCAGGTTCCCCACCCAAGGTCCTTGATTTCCATTGAAAGAAGGGAAAAATAGGGAGATTGGTTTACAAGGATTGCCACAGCCTCAGTGTACCTCGGGTTCAACTGCAACTCAGACATCAGGTCTCTCCTTCTTGATCATTTGATTGATAACGGTGAAGATCAAAGAGATCCGGCCACACTGGCCATGCCAGAAAGACAATCCTATTTTAAGTTACAGGTATCTCAAGATTCAAGCACCTCCCTCCCGATCTTTTCCGAATTTGCATTTCGAAGGCTGTTGAGTTATTTTGCGTTGGTACTTTTCCAGGGAACTTGTCGCTGTCAAAGGAGGCGTCAAAGATGGAGCCCACCAACAAACTGGTGAATCCGATGTTGACTGATTTTTACCAGATCACCATGGCCTATGCTTACTGGAAAGCCGGCGTGCACGAGGAGGAGGCTGTATTTGACCTTTTCTTCCGCAAGAATC
>DATIGG010000086.1:0-2149 GCA_035454825.1 Thermodesulfobacteriota bacterium
TTCCACCAGAGCCCAGGCCATCCATGGTGTCTGCAAACCCATCCAGATGGAGCCCCCTGGTTAAGAGTGCGAGAAGGCCGATCGTTAACCAGAGGGCAAGGGCTCCCGAGAAAAGGAATGAGACGAGATGATATCCGAGCACAAGAATGAAGCCTATGATCAGACCGACCAAGGGGAAGAAGGCCATCGACCTGGCCAATTCCTTCTCCTCTGAGAAGGCAGAGTGCCCAACGGGAAGGATCGTGAGAAACGAAATGGCTTGAAGAAAATTCTTCACTCTCTCCCTTTCAAAAAGATTGGAATCCCTGAAACCATAAAGATAACTGTATCGAGCGCTTCAGCCACCCTCTGATTCATTGTTCCCAAAAGATCTCTATACCGACGACTCAATGGGTCGGCGGGTACGATCCCCATCCCCACCTCATTGGAAACAAGGATAAAAGAAGTTTGGGTCTGTTTAATAACGTTTATCAATTTTTCCGCTTCTTCAATTATCCTCAAATCGTTGTCCCATCTCATCAAAAGATTGTAGAGCCAAAGCGTGAGGCAATCTATTAGAATAACACCCGCATCGTTCCCATATTTTGTGATTTTATCGGCAATCTCTATGGGCTCCTCGATGGTTTGCCATTCCGGCCCTCTCGCTTTTTTATGATTTTCTACACGTTGAGCCATCTCTCCATCAAGCACTTCACAGGTAGCCAGAAATAATTTCTTGGAATAATGTTGATTGGCATACTGTAAAGCATAACGGCTTTTGCCGCTCCGGCACCCTCCGGTGATAAAGATCATTCTTTTTTCCATCTTTGTTCCAAGACCTCCAGAGAGTTTTTCAGGTCGTCAAACGAGAAGACCTCAATGGACAAAACCCCTGTAAAATTTTGAAGTTTCGAAAGGATCAGATCGATCATTTTACCATTTAATCTATCAATTCCCAAATGATCGACACCGTTTTCCATACCATGGAGATGGATGATGGAAGTTTGAGAGAGATATTTTTTGAAATAGCCTTGTATATCTTGGTGATAGATCAACATATGACCGATATCAAGGCAGACCGAAAATCCAAATTCCCTCACGATGTCTTCAATCCATTCGAAAGGATATGAGAGGGTCTCGATGGAGATTCGTTTGGGTTCAATTCCCCCCTCCGTCATCTCTTGTGCGCTTCGGATGATGCGCTTCCGCCAGGCTTCAATATCGGTTTCCTCCCGTCCATTTTTATCTCTCAGGTCGAAATGAAGGGTATAGAGAGAAGGCTTGAGACAGAGAGTTCGTTCGATCACCTTTTTGACCACCGAGATTCCTCTGAACCTGACTTCTTCGTCTTTATCTCCAAGAAATATATCGATGGGAAAATGGATGTTAAAACCCACTTCTCCTTTGAGGCAGAAATCCGTCAAATTTCTCAGTTCGACTTCATCCGGGTAATTATCCTGCCCTTCACTCTCAAAAAAGACCAGTTCTATCTCATCAAGAAAGGGAGCCAGCTTAGTCACGTTTGGGAGAATGTGATCCGGATAGATATAAGAGGTCGTGGATAATTTAAAGGGAAACATTTTTTTGTAACACTTTGGAAAGGCGGCGTATGACATTTAAGGTCCTTTTGATCCTAAAAGGTGTAAGAAACCCCTCCGATGAGATTCTGTTTGGGTGAAGAATAAAAGAATTGAGCTCCGCCAGCATCGATGACCCCAAATTCTCCATATTTTCGATTGAAGAGGTTATTGACCCCGACAAAGGCTTTTAATCCCTTCCAAGCATAGGAGAGCTTCATATCAAATGTGTAATATCCATCCAATCTTTCTACCTTATTGGCAAAATCGCTGATGAAACGCCGGGAACCGACGATATTGGCTCTGGCGTTCAGCAGAAATCCTCGCCCAAGCTCAATATCAGTTCCTACCGATCCTTTATGCCGGGGCACCCCTGGGATCTCGTTTCTTGAAAATTGGTCGCCTCGAATGGAAGGCTTGATATAACCATAGTTTCCCCGCACGGTAAGCCATGAGAAGGGTCTGGCCTTTACTCCTGCTTCTATGCCTTGTCGGCGGGTGTTGGATAAGTTCTCGTTGGTAAATGTGAGGGGATTAAAGAAAATCTCATTTCGGAGATCAACCCAGAAGAGGGTCAGGTTGCCCTCAATTTG
>DATIGG010000087.1:0-2752 GCA_035454825.1 Thermodesulfobacteriota bacterium
GGGGACAGCAATTTCCTCCAGTAAATTCTCGTCAGCATCGTATGCACGTAAGAAAATGAGGTGAATCCAGTATTCTTATGGGGAAAATACTCTATTTGATGCTGGTTCTTCACTGATCGGGGGATCTGGGGGTCAGGATTTCCGGGAAGGCCAGCATTATAGCTTAGAAAAGACTATTTAGGTTCCGCTTCTTCTGCTTTCGGGATAAGAAATGAAGTGACATAAAGATCACCATCCGTTCTAAGGGAGTGCTTTGTTCCTGCAAACACGATAAAAGCTTGCCCTACCGTCAATTCAATCTCCCGGTCCTCTAAGACACCATATCCAGTTCCTTTTATGCAATAGAACACCTCGTCATCTTTGGGGTGTTTATGCAAAGGCACTTTTTGACTTTCCAGTATATGGTAGACGTTAACAACGATTGCCCTTTTAATAGACTCAATATCCATAGGGAATCCTCCTGGACATTATGTTTTCTCTTTAATTGTACCTCTGCAAGTCGTTTTCTGCGTTCAGCGCAACAGAAAATCATACTGTTGTCTTCGACGTTGCCTCCGGATGTCCCTAACCGAATTGGACGGGTTTTAACTTCCTTGTCGACTGCCTCTAGGGATTGAGCAATGACAAAAAAATGGAATACAAGCGAGCAAGCATTGTCGCAAGTCTCTCCTTCTGAAATTCACCCTGCTGAGTTTTGCTTTTTCCCCCCTTCATTCAGCAGGATTATGGGTTCGCTTGAATTACCGTTTCCGCCAAAGGAATCTCGGCACTTTACAGAGACTTGAGGTATTCTACCAAATCGTTCTTTTCTGTCGGAGTTAACCCTAATCCGAGGAAGTCGTTGTAATGATTGACCACATCCAACAATGTGGCAAAGCGGCCGTCGTGGAAAAAGCCGCCTTTTTCGTGCGTCCAGAGTCCCTTCAATGGTGCGGTCCGGTAGCGCTTATCCGGTGATCGGCTTGCTTGAAAATCATCGATGCCGATATCCTCAGGTTTATTCATGTTCCAGCCCGGTTCGGTAAAGAGTGGAGGCACATGACAGGTGGCGCAGTGTGCCTTGCCATTGAAGAGTACTTGCCCCGCCGTAGCGGCTGTCGGGTCAAAGCTACCCGCTGGCGGCTTCGGCGCTGGAATGGCAAGCTGGTAGAAGTGTAAAGCAGCGAGTTTCGGAGTGATCAGATCTGGTGTATTCTCCACATTGAAAAAACCGTTTGTTGCAGCAACCGGGAATTGCGTCTCATTATTCAGCCGGGGGTCAAAGAATGTCCCCTTCCCGTGCATTTCAAGATTCGCAACAAAGGCATTCCAGTAGGTGACCGAACCAAACCCGGTCCACGTGGCAAGGTTCACACCCGCAAGACCGAAAGCCGGCGGGATCAGAACGGCTCCAGATTTAGTACCATTGAATGCTTTCCCATCTAATATAAGCTCGGCATCGAATTTTCCTGGCCCCCAGGTATTGAGCACCAATGAGACCGTTGCAACATCAACCCCAAGGACATTGGCGATAGGCTGAAGATTCGGGGACAGGGCTACAATCGCACCCACATTGAGGTCCCGGTTAGCCCAACCATCCAGCCGATGTCCGATACCGGACGCGAATGAATCATCCACAGTGGAGTGGCAGAGAGCGCACTGTATCCCCATCGATGTAAGCCTCCCTGCTGTGTCAAAGATGCCGGTAACTCCAACGACCGCATTGAGTTTAAGAAGCGCAAGAGTCGTTGCCGGATCATCGAGATTGACCTTGCCCCTTTTCAGATCGAGGACAAGCTTTCTGGGGAGAGCGTCCACATCGACTTTCAATCCCACGGCTAACGCGATGTTTGGGCTCACCCCGTCCCCCACACCTCCATTTGCGGCACCTGCGATTGCTTTGTGAAGCTGGAGTTGCCCGCCCCACCAGTCCTCGTCACCAAAAGTGTCAAATCGGAAGGTCTGTCTGCCAGCTTCGATCATCTGGTCAGCGTTTTTGCTAATCATTTCATCGTTGGTTGGGAGCCTTTTTGCCTCAGTCCGGGAAACTGAAAAATGATCCCATTGGATTCCGATTACCGTAATAACAAAGAGAACCACGATCGAAATAATCACTATCCGGTTGGTACTATGTTCCATTTTTTCTGTCTCCTTTCTCTGATTTTATAAGCCCTGGAATCGGTTAACGAAGTGTTCACACCTCCTTTCTATCACTCAATCTAATTCGAAGCTGAGGATAGGATATACTTCTATGTTATATGTGGGGGCCTGGAGAGTAAATACAGAGAATCCTGTATTTTTGTAATTATAATACTGTATTCAAAGGAGGGAGGTTAAGATAGAAAATTCGAGAGATAGGGGGTTTGGCACAAAGGAGTGGAGGAACCCGTGAACCATAAATATGATCTTTCGGGCGAGGTGATAAGATTCAGGTCACGAAGCTTGTTTCATTGTTAAGTCAAAACGTTAGAGTGAGTAATTAAGGACCTATTGCCTTAACCCGTAGACAGACCCTTAAACGTTTTAGTTGTTTACCAAGATGTTTCCCCTCTAAAGAGTTTCGATATTAGGAATAGACCAAAGCCAAGGGTTCGTCCCGTTGATTACCATTTGCATTGAGGTGAGATTTTTGAAAAAACGAGTACAGCAAGAAGTCAATGAGGCAACTGTCCAATATGTTGGGTGATTTTAGATCCCCTAAATGCGAGAGTATCTTGCCACAACCCGATCCCCGCTAAGGAGGACAAAAATAGGCAGGTTTGGTCTTCATACT
>DATIGG010000088.1:0-4738 GCA_035454825.1 Thermodesulfobacteriota bacterium
ACCGGTTGAATGTCATCTCTCTCCAGATTCCTCCTCTCCGGGAACGCCTCCATGATATTCCGCTGCTCGTCAATTATTTTATCAGAGAATTCGATATGCGGCTTAATAAGCGGGTCACCCGAATTACTGAAGAGGCGTTGGGTAAAATGATGAATTATTCATGGCCTGGAAATGTCCGGGAGCTAAGAAACATCCTTGAGAAAACGATGAATTTTAAAGAGGATGAGACGATTACGCTTAAGGATTTACCGGAAGATATTAAATACCTGAAGGACAACAAACATTCTTTCAATCGTCCTTTTAAAGAGATTAAAAAGGAGGCGGTAACCCATCTCAGTAAGGATTACATCAGGGGCCTTCTGAGTATCCATAAGGGGAATGTTTCCAAGGCCGCCTTAAAAGCCCAGATGGATAGGGGAAATTTTCGAAAACTGATGAAACGCTTCAATATTTCTGCTAAAGAATTTCGTTAGGGGTGGGTATAATTTACTCCATTTTCCTATATTCAAAGTGTCCTTCACCATCTTTCTACTGCGCGCTCAACCATTTAACATCAAAGGTAAAAGTCTTCCCTCCATCAAATTGGGGGGGTATTTTTTACACCAATTGGGTTTGTGTGGCTATCCATCTGCTTGTAACGATTTGAAATAATTTAGAGTTTTTGAATCAAAGATTTGATGTCTTTTGGCAAATGTTTTGCATTGTCCATTACTGATAGGCATTCGTGCCAACAATTCCTTGGAGGATGTTTAGCTATGATCGTAGGAATTCTGAAAGAAATCAAGGCAGAAGAGAATCGTGTCTCCATGACTCCGGCAGGGGTTGAAGTGATGAGGCATAACGGGCATTCCGTTCTGGTAGAAAAAGCTGCTGGCAAAGGGAGCGGTTTCGAAGATTATGACTACGCCGGAGCGGGCGGTGAAATTGTGAATACACCCCAAGAGATTTTCGAGCGGGCAGACATGGTCATGCATGTGAAAGAGCCTCTACGTTCCGAGTACGATCTCATCCGAAACGAGCAGATCGTTTTCACCTACCTTCATCTTGCTGCCGCTGAAGAACTGACCCATGCCCTGCTCAGGACCGGTTCGATCAATATCGCATATGAAACCATTCAAAAAGCGGATGGATCCTTACCCCTGCTGACCCCCATGAGCGAGGTGGCAGGCCGCATGGCAATTCAGCAGGGCGCTAAATATCTGGAGATGGCCCAGGGAGGTGATGGCGTTCTGCTGGGTGGCGTGCCGGGGGTGGATCCTGGCACTGTCCTCATTATCGGGGGTGGGATCGTCGGCACCAATGCGGCAAAAATGGCATGCGGTCTGGGTGCGAAGGTTTATGTCCTTGACATGGTCCTTGATCGTCTGCGCTATCTTAGCGACGTCATGCCCAACAACTGTTTTCTTCTGATGTCCAGCCCAGCCACCATTCGTGATCTCATCACAAGAGCTGATGTCGTTGTAGGTGCGGTTCTTATACCAGGTGCCAAGGCTCCGAGACTGGTCACGCGGGATATGCTGAAGACCATGAAAAGGGGCGCCGTGCTCGTGGATGTGGCCATCGATCAAGGGGGATGCTTTGAAACTTCGAAACCTACTACCCATTCGAATCCGATCTATACTGTAGACGGCGTGGTGCATTACTGCGTCGCTAACATGCCAGGGGCTGTTCCCAGGACATCGACCATTGCCCTGACCAATGCCACCCTCCCTTACGCGGTTCAAATCGCGAACAAGGGATGGAAAAGGGCCATGAAAGAGAATCCTGAAATTAGACTGGGGGCCAACGTCGTGAAGGGCAAGATAACTTACAAAGGGGTTGCAGACGCCTTTGGGCTTGAGTATGTACCGATTGACACCCTGCTGTAAGAGCGGTTGGGGAAAGGAAGGGAGCTATGATTGTTGGGATTTTGAAAGAGATCAAGGCGGAAGAGAATCGTGTCTCCATGACTCCGGCAGGGGTGGAGGTGATGAAGCAGAACGGGCATACGGTCCTTGTGGAAAAGAATGCCGGTATTCGCAGCGGGTTTGAAGTCACCGCTTATGGAAAAGCGGGCGCTGAGATTATTGATGACCCGAAAGAAATTTTTCAAAGGTCAGAATTAATTTTGCGGGTGAAAGAGCCCACGTCCTCTGAGTATGTTCTCATGCGGGAAGATCAGACCTATTTCTCCTATCTTCACTTGGCTGCATCGGAACAACTGACCCGTGCCCTGATCAAGACGGGTTCCATCTGTGTCGCCTATGAAACCATTCAAAAAGCGGATGGATCCTTGCCCCTTTTGACCCCTATGAGTGAAGTGGGAGGTCGAATGGCGATTCAGCAGGGCGCCAAGTACTTGGAAATGGCTCAAGGCGGCCATGGCATCCTCCTGGGCGGGGTACCGGGTGTAGATCCTGGTACCGTGCTCATTATTGGAGGCGGGGTGGTCGGCATCAATGCGGCAAAGACGGCGTGCGGTCTGGGGGCCAAAGTCTATATTCTCGACAGAAGCCTCGATCGTCTGCGCTACCTGAGCGATGTCATGCCCAGAAACTGTTTTCCTCTGATGTCCAGTCCTGCCGCTATTCGCGATCTCATCACAAGGGCTGACGTGGTCGTGGGTGCCGTTCTCGTCCGGGGCGCTAAAACGCCAAAACTGATCACACGGGAGATGCTAAAGACGATGAAAAAGGGAGCGGTCCTTGTGGATGTTTCCATAGACCAGGGCGGATGCTTTGAAACGTCTCATGAGACGACCCATTCCAACCCGACCTATGCGATTGATAGTGTGGTCCATTATGCCGTCAGTAACATGCCAGGGGCTGTGCCCAAGACATCGACGATTGCCCTGACCAATGCCACCCTCCCTTATGCGGTTGAAATTGCAAACAAGGGATGGAAAAGGGCAATGAAGGAGAATCCTGAAATCAAGCTTGGCGCCAACGTCGTCAAAGGCAAAGTAACCTACAAAGGGGTTGCGGATGCCTTTGGTCTTGAAATCACTCCGATCGACAGCCTGCTGTGAAATTGGCTGCTCGTTCGAGAAGCATCACCGCTGTTAGACCGTCATCCTGAACCTGTTTCAGGATCCACCTAAAGGTATCAATGAGATGCTGAACTTTGAGAAGTTTTTGGAAAGGAGGTGAATTTTCAAAGGAGATGGGGTTATAGAAAATTTTTCGAAAGAGAGGTGCTTCTAATTTGTGAAAAGAAAAACTTGAAAATTTAAGCATTTTATCTTGTATTATTCGTTACTGCTGGCTAATAAATACAGAAAAAGGAGGGATAAGGTTATGATAAGTGAAAAAGAACTTGAAAAGTTGTCCTACGCGGACGCACCTAAGATTGTGACGGACAAAGTCCCTGGACCGAAAGGGCAAAAGATCTGGGATGAGGCGGCAAAGTATGAAACACCCACAAGGGTCGGTGGCATGTACCTTCCCTTTGTATGGAACGAGGCTTTGGGCGCAACCGTCAAAGATCCTGATGGGAATGTTTTTCTTGACATGACAGGAGGTCTCGGAACCAACAACACTGGACATACTCATCCCAAGGTTGTGGAAACCGTTAAAAAACAGAGTGAAAAACTGATGCATACCCTGGATATGGTGAACCCACCGAGAATGGAATTGGCAAAAAAACTTTCTGAAATTATGCCTAAAGGATTAAAGGGAAATTGTTTCACCTGTTTTGCGACCAGTGGCAGTGGAGCGATTGACATTGCCATCAAGTATGCAAAGATGATTACTAAGAAGACTGAAGTCCTCGGTTTTCAGGGAGCCTATGCCGGCATCTATGGGGCATCTCTGGCCTTGACAACATCCTATCACTACCGGATGGGGTACAAACCTTTTGTGCCAGAGATCTATCACCTTCCCTACGGGTATTGTTACCGGTGCTTTGTAAACCTGAAGTATCCAGATTGCGGGGTTGCCTGCGGTAAGTATGTTGACTATGTGCTCAATACCCCCTATACTGGAATTACAGAACCTGCCTGTGTGATTGTTGAACCCATTCAGGGCGAGGGCGGTTATGTCGATCCTCCAAAAGAGTTTTATCCCATCATCAGAGAGGCATGCAACAAGTCTGGAGCCTTGTTGATCGTCGACGAAATCCAGGCAGGGTTTGGCAGATCGGGTAAGATGTGGGCCATCGAGCACTGGGGAGTGGAGCCGGACATTCTTGTTTGGGGCAAGGGAATCGGTGGAGACCAGCCCCTGACAGGTGTCACGGTAAAGGCCGATTATCAGTCCAAACTGGAAGTGGGGTCCCAACCCGCGACATTTCCTGGGAATGCCCTCTCCTGCGCCGTTGCTTTAACCAATATTGATATCATGACGAATCCGCAAGATGAATTGATTAAGAGGGCGGAAGTCGTTGGGGCAGAGATCAAGAACAAGTTTCTAAAAGCTGCTGAAACGAGTCCCCTCATCGGTGATGTCAGGGGAAAAGGGTTTATGCTCTCCTGCGAATTGGTAAAGGACAAGAAGACCAAGGAACCTATCGCCCCTGAGAAATCATTCAACATCATGCTCACCCTGAGGAACCGGGGCGTTCTCAACTTTATCTGTGGCCGGTATGGAAACGTCTTCCGGTTTATGCCACCGTTGACCACACCCAAAGCCTATTTTGAGAAGGCTGTAGATATCTGGTTAGGTATATTGAAAGAGAACGAAAAAGATTTATTGAAATAACCTAATTGGGGGGATGCCTGTGGAAAAGGCATCCCCCATTTTATAGAGACGGTGTCGTAATT
>DATIGG010000089.1:0-3310 GCA_035454825.1 Thermodesulfobacteriota bacterium
GGAAGTTACCAGATGGCCTATGTCATCTCTGCCGCTCTCTTGATTCTGGCTGCGATCCTCACCTTTTTTACAAGGGCACCTGCCAAAAAAACAGTTCTGGAAGTAGTCAAGCTGGCACCGGCGCCAGGGCTTCAGACAACCGATTAATTGGTTCTATGTTTTTATTTGACTATTTGCAATAAAAAAGCCCCTGCTGGGGCTTTTTTATTACTTTGGAAGCGGTTGATTCCTTCAGGAGAGTTATGTAGAATGAATTCACGAGCGAACACCGTTCAAGAATCGTTGGGGAAAATGAAAGGAGATGAGGCATGGCAAAGAATCTAAAACGAACGCCGCTAAACTCATGGCATAAAGAACACGGTGGGCAGATGGTGGAGTTTGCAGGCTGGGAGATGCCTGTGGTTTATTCCACGGGAATTATCGAGGAACATCTGCGTACGAGAAAGGTTGGAGGGCTCTTCGATATTTCCCATATGGGGCGCTTTTTGATTCAGGGGGAAGGGGCCATTCCTTTTTTGGAACATGTCCTGACGAACAATGCCTTGGCCCTTGAGCACGGCATGGCCCATTACACTCTGATCCAGAATGAGAACGGTGGCGCAATCGACGATGCCTACCTTTATCGCCTCGATGAGGGGAATCTGCCTTCGGAGTCAAGATACCTTTTAGTGGTGAATGCCGCCAATAAGGATAAGGACTGGGATTGGTTGACCGATCAAAAGAAACGATTTAAAGAAGTTGTATTTGAGGATAAGAGCGAAGAGATCGGGATGATAGCCTTTCAGGGGCCCTTGTCCAAAGGGATTTTAGAAAAGATCCTGATCGAAGGCCATACGACCCTGCCGGATCCCTGGAGAAATCGATTGAGAGTGAGCGAGGTCGAAGGGGTGAGACTCGCGATCACGATCTCAAGGACAGGTTATACGGGTGAGCCGATCTGTTTCGAGCTCTTTCTTCATGCGGAAAAGATGCGCATGGTCTGGGAAAAGATTCTTCTAACAGGTGAAAAGGATGGAATTGTTCCTGTGGGTCTGGGGGCAAGGGACACCTTACGGCTGGAGGCCGGGCTTCCACTTTATGGTCACGAGTTGGGACTCGATCGTGAAGGGAGAGAGATTCCGATCTACGCGGTCCCCGCAGCCGCTCCGGCAGTCAGTTTTTCTCCTTTAAAGGGAGAGTTTATCGGAAAAGAGGCCCTGAGATTGCAATTTGAAGAGATCAAATTGAGGACAGAGAGGCTATCCCTTCCTCCCAAGGAGAAGCAGGCTGTCCCTAAAAGGGTATTTCAGGTGGCCATTTCTGGCCAGGGAATTGCCAGGCAGGGGTATGAGGTATTCAGAAAGGGAGAAAAGATAGGGCATGTGACCAGTGGGACGATGGTTCCCTACTGGGTCTTTTCTGACGATGGGCTTCTGTCAAAACCCTCTGATGAAAAAGGAATGAGGCCGATCACACTTGCCTATATCGATGCCGAGTTGGAGGATGGAGACAAAGTTGAAATCCAGCAACGCGGGAAGACCCTTGAAGGCATCGTCGTTGAGAGGCATTTATCCGCTGAGGCGCCGCCTTATGCCCGGCCCATGCTCATCCCCGGTCTTCCTGGAGAGATAAAACCCAAGGAGAGAAAACCGGGGAGAGGTCTGGAAGATTCTGCAGAGAAATTGGTTCAGGCTGTGGTTCAGAACAATCACTGGAGGCAGAGAGAGACGATCAACCTCATCCCCTCCGAGACGACACCCTCTCTTCTGGTCAGCCTTCTGACGATCATGGATCCTTCTCATCGGTATGCTGAACACCGGAATCTCAAGGCCTTTGGGGAGAGGGAGGTCTTTTATTACCAGGGGACAAAGTTGGTCGAGGAAGTTGAAGAACTTCTGGCTGAAGAACTTCGTCGTTATTTTGGATGCTCTGAAGTGGAGACACGGGTGATCAGCGGCCAGATGGCCAATACAGCCGTTTTCAGCGGGCTTGTCGATTACTGTAACCGCGTGGATCGAAAAAGTGAGCCTCGGAGGATACGGAAGGTGATGAACCATCATCTCGGAAGGGGTGGTCATCTCAGCGCCCAGCCCATGGGGGCTTTAAGAGATTTTGTGGCCCATGATCCCCAGACTGAAAGACCAGCCGTCGTTCCTTTTCCAGTCCTTAAGGAAGATCCCTATCAAATCGATCTGCTAAAGGCCGAAGAACTCCTGGCCATGCACAAACCCGAATTGATCGTCTTCGGAAAGAGCATGGTCATTTATAAAGAACCTCTAAAAGAGATCATCCAGATGATCTCCGGAATGAAACCAAAACCGATCATCCACTATGACATGGCCCATGTGTTGGGGTTAACCGGTCCCTATTTTCAGGAGCCCTTCGAGGAAGGAGCAGATATCGTCACGGGTTCTACGCATAAGACCTTTTTTGGGCCCCAGAGGGGAGTCATCGCCAGCAACATGTCTGAAGGGACAGAGTACGAAGACCTCTGGGAGACCATTGTCCGCAGGGTCTTCCCTGGAAGTGTGAGCAACCACCATCTCGGGACTCTGGTTGGGCTTCTCATGGCGACCTATGAGATGAATGCCTACAAATTGGATTATCAAAAAGCTGTGATTTCCAATGCCAAGGCCTTTGCCCGGGCACTGAAGGATGAGGGACTGAGTGTCGAGGGGGATCCACGCCTTGGACATACGGAGACCCATCAGGTCATTCTTAGAGTGGGTTATGGGAAGGGGCCTGAGATAGCCGATCGGCTGGAGGAGAACAATATCGTTCTAAACTACCAGGGAGCGCCTGATGATGAGGCCTTCACAGCAGCAAGCTGCCTGAGAATGGGCGTCCAGGAGATGACGAGGTTCGGGATGAAGGAGACAGACTTTCCCCAACTGGCCGAATATATGAAGGAGGTCATTGTCGACAACCGGCCCGTCGGTAAAGAGATCTCACAATTCAGAAAGAAATTCACCGAGATGAAATACTGTCTACCAGAGAAAGAAGCTGTCTCGTTGGTGGAAAGATTATGGGAGGCAATCCGATAGCCAAAAAACGCAAAGCGCATGGAGTATAGCGCATAGCGTAAAACTATAGAAAAGAAAAGGTAGCGCCAAGGAGGAAAATAAAAACGTTCTGGTAATTACCGGACCGCTTCGGTTTTTTCTTAGCCTCAGCCTTAACCTTATATATTACCCTCCGGCGACCTTGAGACGGTTAATAGCCCTGAACAAGGCTGCCTTAGCCCGGTCGATGTCTATATCTTGAGCCCTTTCGGTCAGTCTCTTCTCAGCCCGCTCTTTGGCAGCCTGGGCCCGGGCCACATCGATCTCTT
>DATIGG010000090.1:0-3743 GCA_035454825.1 Thermodesulfobacteriota bacterium
TCCAAAAAGCGGCGTGACCTCTCATCGTTCCTTCTCTCTTGCCGCTTCCTGAATCATCTTCATCAGTCCGATGTTTTCCGTGTGGCCGGTCAAATGGGCGGTCACCTTTCCTTGAATCGGGCGATTGAGGAGATAAAAATCGCCGATCAGATCGAGGATCTTATGCCTTACAAATTCGTCCGGGAATCGAAGCTCGGTGTTGACGATCTTCTCGTCATCTACCAGGATGAAATTATGAAGTCGTCCTCCCCCCCCCAACCCCATCCGCTCGAGCATTTCTATATCTTTCACAAAACCAAAGGTCCTGGCCGGAGCGATCTGATTCCTGAAGGCCTCCGCGCTCTCCAGAACAAAGTCGAATGCCTGCTGCCCGATAGGGGGCGGGTAATCTAAAAAGAAATGGATGGAAAAGGTTTTTGCCGGCTCAATGATGAGAGACTTATTTTTGTTGACAATCTCTATTCTTCGCTCGATGATCAACTCATGAACTTTTTCTTCCTGTTCCTCCACGCCTGCCTCCTCCACTATTTTACAGAACTCCGAGGCAGAGCCGTCCATGATGGGAATCTCTTCGATCATCTTGACCATCAGGTTTGTAATGTGATAGGCATGAAGGACAGCCATCAGGTGCTCGATCGTCATCGCCGAGGCCCTTCCCTTCTTTAGGGCCGTGGCAAACTCGGTGGACTGGACATAATCGAGATGGGCCGGGACGACATCCTCGTAAGAGATACTCCCGAAGAGGATGCCGCTGTTGGGCGGGAGGGGCTGCAGGAGAAGTCCTGTCTTCATCCCGGAATGAAGCCCTGTTCCATAGAGGACCATGCTTCGTTTCAACGTCCGCTGAAGAGAGGGGGAGGTCGATGTGGCCTTGCGGGAACCCGGCATAGAAGATTCTATAAATCCCTCTGGAATCTCCTTTGAAGGGGTCGCCTTTTCATCCGAAGAAAATTCCGGTGTTCCTGTCTCCCCCGAAGCCTCAATTCCTTTTGAAACCTCTTTCTGGCGATCGAGCGCTCGATGAATCGTCAGGAGAAGAAGGTCAAGGGAGAGAGGTTTTTCAATGAAATCGAAGGCACCAAATTTCACGGCCGCCATGGCTGTTGAGATCGTGGCATGGCCTGAGATCATGATAACGAGGCACTCTGGAGAAATCCCCTTCAGTCGTTTTAAGACCTCAATGCCATCCATCCCCGGCATCCAGATATCGATCAGGGTGACATCCGGTTCTTCGGTCTGAAAGAGATGGATGGCCTCCTCTCCATTATTAGCAATCAGGACTCGAAACCCTTCGTCCTCTAAGACGCCGACAATCGATTGAACCACCCGCTCCTCATCATCAACGATGAGGACACTCTTTTCCATAAAAGCTCCTGTGTCGGGGTTAGGATTTGGTTATCCCGATCTCCCTCTCACCCTATCTCCCTATCCACATTTGTCATTCCGCGATCCGTAATCAATAATTTCCAACTCCCACACATTCTTTCAGGAGATGATAATCTTCTTCTGAGGAAGCGAAGATCCCTGCATTGCCCAGGCGCACATTCCACAGGCCGGTTGCCTTTACGGCATGGTAAGCCTCGACCATCTCAGATACTTTTGGACTCTTATATCGCTTCATCTGATATTCAGGGAAAAAGGCCAATATCGTAAAGGGAATCTCTGGATCAACTTCAAACAGTAACTTTGCGATCTTCTGAAGCTGAGGGGTCTCAACCAAATTGGGGATGTAGAGAGAGAGGACCTCCAGAACAAAACCTCTCTTGAGAATCTCTTCTGGAAGCTTGAGGAGATGGCGATTAAAACAGCCGGTCAGCCATTTATGGTCTCCCTCATCATAGGCCTTGATATCGAGCCAGAAGGAATCGACACCCGCTTCCTTCAACGCATCCAGGTTCTGCGGGGTAAGACCATAGCCATTCGTCTCGATCAAAACCCAGAGATGGGTCTCCGATTTAATCAGGCGGGTAGACTGAATATAGAACTCCGGGCAGCAGGTGAGGTCTCCACCCGTAAAGGCGACAATGTTGCGAGCCGGCCCCCAACCCTGGGGACTCAGGAAAATCTCCTCCTTCTGGATCACCTTGGGACAGAGTGAAGACCGCTTTCCATGCATCACGCAGGCCCCGCAGCAGCGGCACGAATCCTGAGCATGAAAGGCAGTCGCTCTCTCTCGTGGTTCCTGGAGGGTTACCTCCTTCGCATACTCTTTGCAGGCCTTCAAGACATCAGCAGGCGACCACCACTGTCCCTTGGCCACCTTGGCAAAGTCCCAGGAGTGGCATTTCCGGCAGGAAAAATTGCACCCGGATTGATAAATGGAAAGATAGTTTTCGGGACGTGAAAGGTGAACAGCCGAGATGAGACGGAGGGGTCCGCTGTCTGTCTGCTTGAGGGTAGCCTCGCAGGCAACGGACTTTCCTTTTCCAACCTCAACGAAACAACTTCCCTGAGGGTATCCTTGTTTAATCAGGTTACATTTCATCTCATTCCTGTGTTGATCATTTTATCATAAGAAATCCCTCCCTTGCAAGGAAAGACACGCCTGTGATATAGAAACAACAGAAGAAGCATTAAATCCCAAGCACCAAATCCCAAGTAATTTTCAATTTCCAAAGATTAAAATTTTAAACAAGATTATGGGGTGATCTGATGCTTTTGTTTTGGTCATTTGGATTTGGTACCTTGAAATTTGTTTGGAATTTGGGATTTGGCAATTGGGATTTTTACATAATCAAAAATTCAGCATCCAGAATTTACAAATGGGGGGTCCGATGAAGAGTGGAATCGATGAGGTCGCAGGATGGATCTTAAATGCCAAAAGAACGGTTGTTTTTACAGGAGCAGGTCTCAGTACCGAATCAGGAATCCCTGATTTTCGGAGTCCGGGAGGGGTTTGGGATCGATATAACCCTGAGGACTTTTACTTCCAGAAGTTTATCTCCAGCGAGGTTTCCCGGCAAAAATACTGGCAGATGGCGACAGAGATGTATGAGCCCA
The DNA here is from genome assembly GCA_035454825.1 of Thermodesulfobacteriota bacterium. Lineage (GTDB taxonomy): Bacteria > Desulfobacterota > BSN033 > BSN033 > UBA1163 > DATIGG01. The sequence continues at coordinate 3,001 of DATIGG010000090.1, forward strand.
TGATGCAGGCGAAGCCCAATCCAGCTCATCTGGCCATTGCAGAGATGGAACGTCTGGGAAAGCTCGATTGTGTGATCACGCAGAACATCGATGGCCTCCACCTCAGGGCTGGTAATTCACCGGAAAAGGTAATTGAGCTTCATGGCACTGCCATGCATGTTTCCTGCTTAAATTGCCAAAAGCGATACGACCGGGACGACATTCAGAGAAGAATCAAGGAAGGGGTGAAGGCCCCCACATGCGATGATTGCGGCGGTTCTCTCAAGCCTGCCACAATTTCTTTTGGTCAATCCATGCCCAAAAGAGAAACACAGGAGGCCTATCATCGTTCATCCCTCTGTGATCTTTTCATTGTGATTGGCTCTTCCTTGGTTGTCCATCCCGCTGCCTCTATGCCTCTTGTGGCGAAACAGAACGGAGCCAGGTTGGTCATCATCAATCGTGAACCAACGCCTTGCGATGACATGGCAGACAGTGTGATCCATGGTCAAGCCGGTCCCACCATGAAAGCGATCTTAGAAGGATTAAAAAGGGGACTGGGGGTTGGAGATTAGGGATCGGGTATTGGCAAAAGGAGGATAATATGGGGAAAGAAATCGAAAACACACACACTCCCAACGAGCCGATCTTCTTCCGCGAATACTCTCATGACGCCGTAATTCTTAGCGCCTCCAAAATTCCTTTCAGGTAACCGATGCTGCGACTGGTGATGGTCCACGGATCAGGCTCAAAGGGAGGCGACA
>DATIGG010000091.1:0-2105 GCA_035454825.1 Thermodesulfobacteriota bacterium
TGTCGGGAAAGCTTTTGATAAACTGTATGAGCTGACCGAGGAGATCAACCTGGAAACGCTCAATCCGAAAACAGCAAACGGGCTGATAAAAGGTTTGAGGGAAATTGACGAGGTCTTAAGAGTTCTCTTTTAGCCAACCAGGCCAAAGAAAAGAGGAGTATTCTCCGGCTAAATCCCATCATCTCTTCTTCCGGATATTAGCCCCGAGAGTTAAAATCTATCGAGGATTAGGTTTTCCATTGTCCAGGTCTTCATCGATTAGGTCGTAGATGTATCGAAGAATTCTCGGAGTTTCCTCGTCCCGATAGAATAGGCCTTTTGATATCTCCTTGGTCCACCCGAAGAATCTCATGGATAAACTCTCCAGAAACTTCTGCTTATGATTCTTTAGGATACCAGAATTGCCATGGGAATCAATGGGGTGGTTTCAGTATTTTGGGGGAACAGATACTGTATTTGTCCTCCCCTATCTAAGTATATTTATTTCATGGAAATGGTTGTCGTATCAATCGGAAAAGAAATTGGTCTCTATTTCAACGGTCAATCCGTCGCTGCTTACCAACCGTTTGGCCAGGCCCTCAGTCTTCGGAAGTTCATACTCAAAGAAATAACGGAAAGCAAAAAACTTACCGTTATAAAAATTTGCCTCCACCCCTGATGGATCATTCCTCAGGCCCTTCGCCACAGCGGTGGCCTGGACAAGCCATTGCCAGGCCACACTGATAATTCCGAAGAACTCTAAGTAGAGTGTGGCATCGGCCAAAAAGAGTTCCGGAGCCTCTTTTCTCCCCACACCCATCAGATGGCCGGTAACTTTTTGAAGCATTTCCAAGGATTCTTTCAGTTTCTGCGCGCAGGATTGAAGCTCCTCAAACTTTTCAGCTCTTCGAATCGCTCCTTGCACTTCTTCCAGGTATAGCTTGTAAGCTTTCCCATCTCTCATCGTGACTTTTCGACCCAGAAGGTCCAATCCATGGATACCCGTGGTGCCCTCATGGATCGGATGGATCCGTGCGTCCCGATAATATTGTTCGAGAGGATAGTCATCACAGTAACCTGATCCGCCCAGGCACTGTAGCCCCTGGCTAATAGAAAGCAGACCCATTTCCGACGGATAGCTCTTGGCAATCGGGGTTAGGAGGTCCAACAAAAGCTCGTTCTTTTCCTTCTCTTCTCCGGTGAGAACACTTGCGAGATCGGCATATTTTCCACATTGTATCAGTAAAGCGAGAGACCCTTCACAAATGGAACGCTGGAAAAGCAGCATGCGCTTCACATCCGGGTGCTCGATGATAGGAACCTGGGGGAGCGTTGGGTCCTTTGTTGACAATCTTCTACCCTGAAGTCGCTTTTTGGCATACTCCAGGGCTGCGTAATAGGCGGCCGAAGCAATCGCCGTAGCTCCTGCCCCTACTCCAATTCGTGCCTCATTCATCATCTGAAACATTTGAAGGAGCCCTTTGTTGGGCTCACCCACCAGGTAGCCGCGGCAGTCGTCGTTGTCCCCGATACTGAGTTGCGCGATGGGACATCCTCTATAACCTAACTTATGAAAAATTCCAGAGGTGGCCAGATCGTTAAAAACCAACTGGCCTTTTTCGTCAATCCGTTTTTTGGGTACAACGAAAAGCGAAATTCCTTTTACCCCGGCCGGTGCGCCTTTAATCTTTGCCAGCATGAGATGGATCACATTTTCAACCGCGTCGTGGTCTCCGGCCGATATAAATACCTTTTGACCTCTCACTTTATAATAACCGTGATCCGTAGGTTCAGCTAATGTCGTAATGTCGGAGAGTGAACTTCCCGCCTCCGGCTCTGTCAAGGCCATGGTTCCCTGCCACTTTCCGGAAAGCATCTTGGGAAGATACGTTTTTTTCATCTCCTCTTTTCCAAAGGTCAGAATGAGACGGGCGGCTCCAGCCGTCAAATCAGGATAGACTGCGGCCGAATAGTTGGCTGCGCAAAAAATGAATCTGCACACCAGTGTGATCATTCGAGGAAGCTGCTGCCCTCCCCACTCAAAAGGGATGTCGGTGCCGATCCATCCTCCTTCACCACATTCCTCTAAAAACTTTCTCACCGAGGGATGGACTTTGATCTGATCA
>DATIGG010000092.1:0-5933 GCA_035454825.1 Thermodesulfobacteriota bacterium
CGCAAATCGCGTCGGTAGGCCTCACGGAAGAGCAGGCTCGAAGGGAATATGGAATCCTGGTGGGAAAAGCAAAGTATTCAGATACTGTTAAAGGTGAAGCGATGATGGAAGAAGAAGGGTTCGCAAAGGCGATAGTTGAAAAAGACACCAAAAAGATCTTGGGGTTCCACATCATAGGTCCTGAGGCTTCCACGCTCATTCAGGAAGTCGTGAATGCAATAGCAAACAGGGACGGTGTTAAGTCAATCACCAATAGTATGCATATATTCCCGGCCCTGTCAGAACTCATACCTGAGACACTGAATAATCTTAAATAGTTACAGAAAGATCGCTATCAGGGTAGGACAGAGATTTGACTTCGCACGAAACTTCTAAGCAGCCATCGGAGGAACAGTCCAAGGGAAGAGACGGGCTGCAAAGTATGCTGCGAGGTCTTGTCGCTGGAAGACGAGCCGTGGTCGCATTGTTAGTGCTGGGCGTTCTTTACACGGTTTATCTTGCCCGAAGCCTGCTCCTGCCAGTTTTTCTTGCTCTCCTGCTTGCTGCCTTTCTCCAGCCCTGGGTACGTAGGCTGAGCCGTTTCAGAATTCCTGACAGCGTCGGAGCTGCCATCATCGTTCTCGTTTTTGTCGCGGTCTTAGGAACGGCAATATATCAGTTCGCCACCCCAGCCGTAAAGTGGGTGGATCGTGGGCCGCTTCTCCTCCGGAAAGCTGAATACAATCTTTTGAGATTAAAGGAGTCCATCAAAACAGCGAAGCAGAAGACGGAACAATTTGAAGACATAGCCAAATTAGGCGAGACCAAGGACGAGGTCGTTGTCAAAGGCCCCGGCCTGGCGGAACGAGTCTTCACACAGGCATGGTTAACTTTAGTAACCGCCGCTGTCGTGTTGGCATTGGTTTATTTCCTCCTGGCCCAAGGTCGCCAGACATTGCTTCGGCTTTCTCATGCTTTGCAGGGGGAGGGACAAGGGAAAAAGCTGACCAATCTTCTGTTCAAGCTCCAGCAGGACATTGCGTCTTATTTGGCCACGATTGCCATCATCTATTTGGTTGTTGGGTCCTTAACCGCGATCGCCCTGACTCTGCTCGGAGTGCCCACTCCGCTGTTATGGGGTGCAGTGGCCGTCGTGCTGCACTTCATACCCTTTTTGGGACCCGTCATCACCTTTCTCATTCTCTGTGGTGTCTCTCTTATGACTTTTGACACATCGCTGAGAATTCTGCTGCCTCCCCTGATCTATTTCTGTTTGGCAGGGTTCGAAGGCTATTTCGCCACACCGATGATTCTCGGGAGACGCTTGACCCTCAATCCTATTATGGTATTTGGAGCCATTCTGTTTTGGGGATGGATGTGGGGAATTCTCGGGGTCTTTCTCGCTGTGCCGATCCTCACCAGCTTGAAGATCATTTGCGATGAAGTCGAATGGTTGAAGCCGTTAGGACAGGTTTTAAGTTCGGATAAGGCCAAAGAGGCACCTCCCACGAGACGGAAGGGCCCCCGTTGAAATATGAAAGAGACCATTGACCTAATGGTTTAAACCGGAGGAGGTTTTCGTCCGGAGATCAACGAAAGGACAAAGAAAATTAGGAAGAGCATGAAAAGGACTTTGGCAATCCAGGCAGCCAAACCGGCGATCACCCAAAACCCAAGAATCCCGGCAATGATCGCGACCACTAAAAACAGGAGAGTCCAGGATAGCATATGAGCCTCCAACCGTTTACCGGAGAATTTACCTTACAGGTGAAAAAAAAAACGAATTAAATCTTGAAAAGAGATTCATTTTATTAAATGATTTGTCTATTTCTATGATTAGGGCACCGAAGGCGAAATCCCCCTCACCCTTGCCCTCCCCCTCCGAGGGGGGAGGGGTGGGGAGGACCATTCATGTTCTTTTTTGTGCAGCATTAAGGTTTACTTCCTCTGGACAGGTCTTCTTCCGCGGATTTCTTAGTTTCCGATCCCTATTGAGGGGGACCTGCCGGCTTACTTTTTGGCTCCCACTCCCATGACGAGTATCACAATCCCGGCTGCAAGCACGACTCCTCCCAGGACGGGCGACAAAGGAATGGTCTTCTCGGTCTCCTTGGTGGCTTCGATGGGACCGATCTTGAGAACCTTTTCATGGGTTGTGTAAGTAATGCCATGGTAGCCAAGAGCGATCGCCCCTGCAATAATTAACACAATGCCCAATATCATTATTGGTTTCATGAGAATCTCCTTCCTTAAGAGTTTGAATGATCTAAATGGTTACAGCGGGCTTCGTCCCTGGATAATACGAATGAGTACTACGACAATGGCGATAACCAGAAGGATATGAATGAATCCTCCAATCGTGTAACCACTGACCAATCCCAACAGCCACAGAATCAATAGAATCACGAAGATGGTCCACAGCATTTCGATCCCTCCTTTCAGGTGATAAACCGGTTTATGGATTGGAATCCATATTATCCAAAAAGGTATAGAATATAAATACGGCAAATCATGTATTTCTACACTAAAAATACTGTATTTTCAGGGGCCAACTATCGCTGCAGGCGTGAAAATGACGAATCGTGGGTTGAAGTTCGCAACAGTTTGAATAAAGCGTATTACGGTAAGGATGTGAGACCCATTGACATCATCGTGAAAAAGGAGGTGAGCAACAATGGCTCGGAGGGCCTTCGAGAAGCCTTAAAAGGAGCGGCCAAATAGATTTACGCTCTATGTAGTCCTTGGCTCATTTCAACTCATTCTCGACGCGGATGAGCATCGTTTTTCCAAGGATCATATTGAGTTGGTCAATCGCTCTCAGTGCCCGATGGACATTCTTTTCTTTGGCCTCATGTGTCATCATAACCACCGGCACAGCTCCCTTGACCTTTCTCCCCTTTTGTATGACGGCAGAGATGCTGATGTCATTCTTCCCAAGAATCCCTGAAATGTTTGAGAGGACACCAGGTCGATCCAGTGCCGCGAATCGCATATAGTACGGCGTCACCACATCATCCATCTTCTTGAGAGGGATTTTCTCAACGGACGACTCCTGATAAGAAAGCAGGGGAACACGCCGTCCGGATGCCTGGACGAGAAGATTCCTTCCCAGCTCGACCAGGTCGCTCACGACGGCGCTGGCCGTCGGCATCTTGCCTGCGCCCTGGCCATAAAAAAGCGTGGGTCCCACAGCGTCGCCTTTAATATAGATGGCATTAAAAACACTGTCCACCTTGGAGAGAAGATGATGTTCCGGGATCAGGGTGGGATGAACCCTTGCTTCCAGCTTTCCTTGATCCATTTTCGCAATAGCCAGCAGCTTAATCCTGTACCCAAATTCACGAACAAATTGGATATCGAGGGCTGAGATCTCTGAAATGCCGTTGATAAAAACATCCTCAAATTGGAAGGGAGTCCCGAAAGACAACCGAACCAATAGGGCCAGTTTATGGGCTGCGTCAATGCCCTCAACATCGTAGGTCGGGTCGGCTTCTGCGTAACCCTTTGCTTGGGCTTCCTTCAACACATCCCTGAAACTCCTTCCCTCATCTGTCATCTTGGAAAGGATATAATTCGAAGTCCCGTTAAGGATTCCAAAAATCGACTGAATCCGGTTGGCCACTAACCCCTCTTTGACCGACCGGATAAGAGGGATGCCGCCTCCCACGGAGGCTTCAAAGTTAACATCGACGCTGAACCGCTCGGCAGCCTTAAAGATCTTCTCCCCATGAAGGGCAAGGAGAGCCTTGTTCGCAGTAACAATATGCTTCTTGTTTTGGATGGCCTTTAGGATAAAACTCTTTGCCGGTTCGATCCCTCCAATCAGTTCCATCATAATGCTGATCTCAGGGTCATTGATCACTTCCTCTGCCCTTGACGTCAGAATCCCGGGTTTCAATCGTACGCCACGATCCGTTTCGAGGTCGACGTCAGCAATCTTTTTCAGCGTAATTTTCGCCCCTACCCTTCTTTCGATGAGATTCGCATTCTCCTGAAGAATCTTCGCGACCCCGGAACCCACCGTTCCAAAACCAATCATCCCCACCTTGATTTCCTTCATGAATATCACCCTTTGATACCAAATGACAAAATTCAAATGTCATCCTTCGACAAGCTCAGGATGGTTGGTAAAGAATCATGGTGAGCATGTCGAACCATGAACTTTAGACGATGTCATTTGAAATTAATGGACCATTCCCGGGGGGGCACCCTCGAAGCATGAAAATGGCCGCTGGTCTTGGGTTAAGGATACGGCAAGGAAGCCCGTTTCGTTTGGTGTCAAGGGTTACGTCAAGTTCTTAGGACCAATCCCGCCTATAGCGGGATAACCGAATGACAATACAGGCATCGTTTCCATTACCGTTGGACGAAACCTATTTTGCAACTAATCTGTTCGATTATTTCAGGGCCTTCTTGATCCCCTGCACGGCCTGCTTGATGCGCGCCTCGTTCTCCACCAAAGCAAAACGGACAAATCCTTCTCCGTATTCGCCAAATCCGATTCCTGGGGAAACAGCGACTTTTCCTTCTTGCAAAAGTAATTTAGTGAACTCAACCGATCCCATCTTTTTTAAAGGCTTGGGGATCTCGGCCCATACAAACATCGTTCCCTTGGGCCTTTCAATCATCCACCCGACTCGTTTCAGTCCGTTGATGAGAGTGTCTCTCCTCTTCCGATAGACCTCTGCCGTTTCTTGAACACACCGTTGGTCCTCATTGAGGGCGATGATGGCTGCAATCTGTACGGGTTGAAAGACCCCGTAGTCAAAATAACTCTTTAATCTGGCCAGGGCAGCTAACATCTGGGCATTTCCGCACGCAAATCCCACGCGCCATCCTGCCATGTTGTAGCTCTTCGACAGAGAAAAAAACTCGACCCCGATATCTTTCGCTCCCTTGACCTGAAGCAGGCTGGGCGCCCTGTATCCATCGAAGACAATATCACCGTAGGCTAAATCGTGGACGATCATTAGACGGTGCTCCTTTGCAAAGTCCACCAGTCTCTCGAAAAAATCGAGATCTACCACCCTGGTCGTGGGATTATTAGGAAAACTGACGATCAGCATCTTAGGCTGAGGCCAGGTCTCTTTGGTTGCAATCAAAAGGCGATGAAAGAAGTCCTCTTCTCCGGTCAGGGGAACCGAACGAAGATCCCCTCCTGCAATGATGACGGAGTATGCATGAATGGGATAGGTGGGATTGGGAACGAGAACCACGTCACCCGGACCCAGTGTTGCCAATACGAGATGACCCAGCCCTTCCTTCGCCCCGATCGTCACTACACTCTCGGTCTCAGGATCAAGTTCAACATCGAAGCGCCTCTGATACCAGTCCGTGATGGCTTTTCTCAGCTTATAAATTCCTTTGGAAGCAGAGTAGCGGTGGTTTCTTGGATTCTTGACGGCTTCCACCATCTTATTGACGATGTGTCTCGGCGTGGCGAGATCGGGATTTCCCATCCCCAGATCGATGATGTCCTCTCCCTTTCGCCTCGCCTCTATTTTAAGTTGATTGACAATGCCGAAGATATAGGGAGGAAGCCTCATCATTCGATGAAACTCTGAACCTTCGGGACGAAACAGTTCCATCCTCTCAATCCCTCCAACCCCTGGTATCAACCCATAGAATATCTCTTGGTGAGCATGTGTTTATGACGCACAGAATAATATTACTAATAATCCATAATAGAGAAAACATATTAACGTTACCCCGACATCCCCCATCCCCCTCCTGACCTCCCCCTTGAAGGGGGAGGAACATAACGATTTCCCTCCCATTCAGGGGGAGGGACAGGGTGGGGGTGGGGTAAATTCCTTATGAGTACGGGTACAACCTGAATCGAGTAAGATCAAAGATGAAATCAGATGTCTACACAATTATGGACTGATTATTAACACCCCAAGAATTCATAACGGGTAACATAATTTAGGTCTCTTTTCAATTATTGCCTATCC
>DATIGG010000093.1:0-4342 GCA_035454825.1 Thermodesulfobacteriota bacterium
TCCTGCCAAAAGCATCCTGTGAAAATAACAGGGAAAAGGCTCTATCTGAACTTAAAATGATAAAATCTGAGGGCGCGCAAGAGACATTGGGGAGGATGGGGAATATCGACACTCCGGAAAGAATGAGTCCCCACTCAGCTCTCCGCTAATGCTAAAACCGAAAAACTTGTGCGGACCTGCGGTATCCCGATGAGGGTACCAAAAGAAAGACAGGAAGGATTATTTCGATAGTTGCAGAATTCTATACGCACCTCTCCCAACAAGGATGAAAACGATCGTTCCGACGGTTAGGTCAGGTAGATTGGAACCTGTCAGATAAACAATTACACCTGCTGCAATAACACCGAGATTAACAATCACATCGTTAGATGTGAAGATCATGCTCGCTTGCATATGGGCTTCTTGGCTTTTGGATTTCTGGAGTAGATACAGGCAAATTGCATTACCTGCTAGAGCGAGAAGAGAGATGATAATCATCAGGTGAAAGTCGGGGGTCTCTCCATGCCCCACAAAACGTCTGATAATCTCTGCAAATCCCAAAACAGCCAGCGCCAGTTGAAAATAACCTGCTGCTTTGGCAATGTTCTTCTTTCGTGAGACGGTTCCCCCGACGGCAAAAAGCGAAAGGGCATAGACGATGCTGTCTGCCAGCATATCAAGACTGTCACCAACAAGTCCCATCGAACCAGCAATGAATCCCGTGAGTATTTCGAGGGCAAAAAAGAAGAAGTTGATAACGAGAACTTGCCATAAAACGTGCCTTTCCTGACGGTGGCTTCCCTTTATGCTCACCGCATCCGTAGGTCCAGAGGAAACGACCTGAGTTTCAAGGTCGAGGCTATCGAGGGCTGTAAGAAGGTGATCGTAACTATCCGTATGGCATACTTCCAGCTTGCGTCCTGGCAGATCAAACTCCAGGGATTCTATATTGGCCAGTCCCTCCAATTTCATACGTACCATTCGCTCTTCAGAAGGACAGTCCATTTTCGATATGCTAAAGGTTGTTTTTAACAAAACTTTCCCCCTGCCCTCATTTTCGGTCATCATAGCACAAATACCAATCCTATCGAAGACCGGAAACACACCTTCAGGAGCCCCGAAAGTGCGAAAGAACGAGAGGTTGTGTTCATTCAGCAGAAGGTGGCGACCGGCTCAGGGAATAGATCAGTCTTAGACGAGTTGGGGCCACGCAGCGGTTTTCTCTTGCCCTTCTGGGCCCCCTGGAGGCCCTCATCCCTTTCTCTTGCCGTAAAATCTTACCATCATCATCGTGATGTCATCCGCCTGCGGCATATTGTGAGAGAATTGAGCAATCTCCTCCGCCACTCCAGAAATCACTTCCTTAGGGGGACGTCCCTGCAATAAGGTTATCTTTGTTCTGAGTCGGTCATCAGAAAACAACTCCTCTTTTGTATTCACGGCTTCTGTGACGCCGTCGGTATACAGAAAGATGGATTCTCCGGGCTGTAACGTCGTTTGTCCTGTTTCATAAACCGTGTGTTCCATCGCCCCCACCACTAATCCTCCATTTCCCTCCAGCCAGGTCACTTCATTTTGCTTCCGAAGAATGAAAGGATAATTATGTCCCCCGTTAGCATAGAAGATCTCACCCGTAGTCGTATTTAGAAGCCCACAGAAGATGGTTACAAACATACAGGAATCATTTTCCTGACTGAGTTCCCTATTCACCCTGGTTAAGATCTCACCCGGAGCAATCCCTTTGGAGGAGATTGCTTTAATGAGCGTCTTCGCCACCGCCATGAATAGAGAGGCAGGGACCCCCTTCCCAGAGACATCGCCAATGACAAAACATAAATGTTCATCATCGACGAAGAAAAAGTCGTAGAAGTCTCCTCCCACTTCTCTGGCCGGATTGATCAGGGCATAAATGTCGAACTCTTCCCTGTCAGGGAACGGAGGAAATTTCTTGGGGAGAATGCTCATCTGGATGTCGCGGGCAATCATCAACTCGCTCTCGATCCTCTCCTTCGAGGCCGTAGTCTCGGTCAGTCTCTCAATATAATCCTTTAACGACTCTTGCATTGATCGAAAAGCACTTAAAAGCATTCCAGCCTCATCTCTTGATCTGGAAAGAGGCAGATCAACATTCAAATGACCTCTTGCAATCTCCTGGGTTGCCATGGCCATCGTTGTCAAAGGTTTCGTAATCGACCGGGCGATGATCGTCAAGCCGATCGAGAGGAGAGATAATCCAATGATTCCGAGGAGGGTAACGATCCAGGTGAGTCTGTCGATATCAGCCATAAGTTCATTTTGGGGGAAAAGGACTGCCAGCGACCAGCCGCTCGACCGGATGGGTGTGTAATACACCCACCAATGTTTCCCATTCCTTACGCTCTGGAAAGGGACAAATCCTGATTCACCTCGGATCATCTTCCTTCCAACTTCCCGCATATGGGTGTCTCCCCTGGCTTCGGCGACACCGAAGATGGTTTCATTCATGATCAGTTCTTTCAGGGGATGGGTGACGAGTGTTCCATTCTTTGAGATCAAGAAACCGTAACCTGTCTGGAGGACCTTGATGGAAGAAACGATATTCTGCAACCATTCCAAGGAAATGTCTGCGGTGACAACTCCCATGAATTGTCTTTCTCCTCGGACCTGTCTGTAAAATGGGACGGAATAGGTCGCCATGAGGATCTTGCCACCTCCGCCAGTGTAGTGGGGTTCACTCCATTGAGGGCAGTCGAGCTCTTTCGGGATCTGATACCAATCCAAATTAAAATAACCGCCCAATTCCCGGCCCAGTTCAAAAAACAAAATGCTTCCCTCGGATTTACAAAAAGACGGTGCATAGCAAAATGATTTTCCTTCAAATTGATATGGCTCAAAGGCAATGGTCGAGCCGTATATCTCAGGGTTTTTTCCGACGATCCCACGAAGAAGGCGAAGGATTTCTTGCTTATCGTAAGAACCGTTCTCTAAAAAACAGGCCAGGCTTTCGGGGATCTTTTGGGTTGAAGCGAGAATGGTTTCGATCCTCTTGGCATTCGACAGGGCAAGGCTTTGTGCATTGGCTTCAACGTCCTTCTTGATAATCTTGCGTGACGAATAGTAGTGAAGTCCAAAGATGAGCAGAAAAATGAGTCCGCTGCTCGCCGAAATAGAGAGGATGAGTTTGAAAGCGATACCTCTATTTCTCCACATCCTTATTGCACCACACAAAAAAGGATTTGTAGTCAGGTGTTCTCTTAATCACGCCGCTCTCTTTCAGTTCATGAGACACCCTTTGGTAATCGCTTGGCTGAAGCATCCCTATGGAACTCCGTTGATCTGGAAAAGCAATCAAGTCTTTCATCCTGTTGAGCATCCATCTCTGATGGGTCCTGTTCGCGGGGATTTTCGCCTGCTCAATAAATTTTAGCACGATATCCAGCGTCTCTTCGGGATGGGAAAAAGCATAGATCCAGCCTTCGATGGAAGCCTTAACCAAAGCACACGAGAGTGAAGGGTCTCGTTTGAGGGTCTCTTCAAGGGTATAGATTCCATCTTCTGGAAAATTTAACCCGTGCTCATCAAAGAAAAAGGCCGTCAGCTCATCAGGATTAAGCCCTGAGTTGATAATGGTATGATATTCGTTGTACCACATCGCCGAGGTCACATCGACGCCATCTCTTAGAAAGAGATTCACGGAGAAAGATTGGGGGATCGCTTTAACGTTGACGTCGTATTTCTTAAAGAAAGCCCTCGGTTGGATCTGGAATTCATCCCCCCAAAGACTCACTTTTTTCCTGTCGATATCCCGAGGTTTTGTGATATGGCGAGACTTCTTTGCAATAAGCATCAATGCTGACCGTTGCATGATTTGGCCGACATTTATGACCTTGTGCCCGCTAGCCCGCCACCGTATCCCGGTGGAGAGCCAGGAGGTGGCAAAGTCAGTTTTACCTTTAGTCAGGAGTACAAAGGGAGGACGGTCGGGACCTCCCTGAAGGAGAGTCAGATCGATTCCGTGATTTTTGTAAAATCCCTTTTCGTAGGCTACGTAGTATCCTGCAAACTGCGCTTGCGGGCTCCACTGAGGGAGGAGGGAGACTTTTTTCAGGGGATTTTCTGCAGCCTCCGCTACAGAAAGGCATAACATACAGAGGATCGATAATAGCCCTGTTCTGAGCATCTATCTTTAATGCCTTTGGATAATCAACGTCAGGAGATTCCGATCATTCTCCCGGCGGTACCGCACATCATCCATCACTTTTTTCATAAAAAAAATCCCGAGTCCTCCGGTTTCTCGTTCCGGGATACCCGCGGTTACATCCGGGTCCGGTATCGCAGTGACATCAAATGGGACTCCCCGATCGATGATTTCAATGACAAAGCG
>DATIGG010000094.1:0-4763 GCA_035454825.1 Thermodesulfobacteriota bacterium
TCCTGCCACAAAATTCATGAGGCGTGCTCCTTCAGGGTGAAAAGCAGCAACTCCAATTCCGCTCAAAGTCACCGTGGCAAACCACAGCCAGTATTTGGACGTAAGGCCAAGCGTCGATAGCCCTGCTCCCGCCAGGAAAACCCCGATGGGAATCAACCACGGTTTGGACATGCGGTCAGAGTAAAGACCGAAAAGAGGTTGAGCAATGGAAGAAGACATACTCAGGGCGAAAACGAGACTGGCCGCCGCCTGGTAGCTGAGGTGATGCTCCGCGATCAGAAAGGGAAGAATGGCTGGAAGCGCACCTTGATTGATATCGGTCACCAGATGGCTGGCTGTCAGTAAACCGATGTTTCGATAGTTCATAGGGTTGAGGGCTTTATTTGATATGTCTCAAGCTGGAGACCATCTTTCCTTTTTCTTGGAGTTGATCGAGGAGGACCTCCCTCATCAAATTGCATGCCTGAATAAGTTTAGGACTTGATATGCGATAATAGATGTTGACGCCTTCTCTCCGGGTCAGGATGACCCCCTTCGATTTAAAGATGCTCATATGCTGGGAGAGGTTGGCCTTGCTGAGACCGGTCCTTTCAATCAATTCGCCGGCCGACATCTCTTTATCCTTCAGTGCGCTGATGATCTCCAGCCGTTTGGCATTCGAAAAAATCTTGCAGATGTCGGCTTGAAGCTCATATATTTTTTCCATCTTGTTTTCTCCTCAACTCTTATTTAGGGTCAAGGCCTTCTGTGGACATGCCTCGACACAGAGACCGCACTTCAGGCAGTCCCATTCAGGAATGACGGCTGCCTCGCCCTGATCAGGCCGATATTGCCATCGATTGATCTGGATCGGGCATACTTTATCGCATTTCGTGCATTCATTACACGCGGAAGTAATCATCAAAGGAAACTTACCCTTTCCCAGCCAGTTCCCCAGGGTCCCCACAGGGCAATAGGTGCACCAGTTTCTATGGTGAGTCAGAATTCCGAGGATGACCCCGACCGTGGTAGTGATGCTGAGCATCACCACAAAGACACGGCCCATTCCGTTGACGCTGGGCCACAGCCGTGGGAGCTGGGTTAGGAGGACTGTCATCAGAAGTGCCATGATGAAGATCCTGAACCTCGTGTCCCTGAAGAGGGCGGGAATCTTCTTCTTTAAACTGACCCGGCTCAAAAGGAGGTCCCACGAGCTTCCCCGGGGGCAGAGCCAGTCACACCAGTATCTCCCTTTAAAGAGTGCGATTCCCACTCCGGCCACCATGCAGAAAGGAATGAAATATCCCAGGATAGGATAGCGCCACCCTGCAATCAGAATAAAAGGTAAAATCCACCAGAGCCAGAGTTGCCGAAACGTCCTTTTTTGAATCGCCAGTGCCAGAGGTTTCATTGTTCATCCTCCTTTTTGTTTATAAGTTTAATAGTTTCAAATTTTCTAAACACTAATACCTTGAAACAGATTTGTCAAGGGTTTTTTTGAGAGATCTTGATGTGATTGTAAAGCGAGGAAGGAATCGCACCTAACAGCAGCTTGGGCGATTGGCTTCGGGGGTGCAATCAGGCGGGTCGCCTGAGGTCTCCTTCGTATCAATCGTACAACAGCATGAAGAGTTTTTTCGTCCCAGGGCTGAGTTGATCACTGCGTTCGCACATCCTACCCCTGAACGGACACTGATCGCTTTGACAGGGCAATTTTGTGAACAGGCTCCACATTCCATGCATGCATCACGATCCCTGATTTCAACCTTTCCATTGACCGGCCTCAGGACGGCATGAGGGCAGACTGTTAAACACATTCCACACCCCACACAGTTTTCCTCATCAAGCCTCAACGTCACCACGTCCTTGAGATAGACCAGTTGATTCATGAATAAAACTCCTTATGACATGAGATGGGATCCAACCCAGAGACCAAGACCCAGAATCCCGGCTCCAATCTGTAATGGCACGGCCCGGCGCATCTCTTTTCTTACTCCTGAAAGGGAGGTATAGGTTGAGGACCCCGTAAACATCATTGCCAGATAGGCTGAGATGGCTGGTATCAAAAAGAGCCATGCAGCCAATTCAAGACGTCCCTGCCATACTTCCCAACTGCTCCATCGAAACGCCACTGCAATAACTGCGACTAAAACCCCTGGGATGAGTCCTTTCAAAGAGAAAGAGCGACCCGGCAACCAAGGAAGAAGCAGGGGAGTCAAAACTGCGCCCGCCAGAATGCCGCTCAGAATCGCCAGAACCGAAAAAATACCATGGGCCAAGGCATTTGCCCAAAAGCCGCCCGCCCTCCAGAAAGAATCTATAAAGAAAAAGATAGGCAGGATAATAAGCGCGGCTTTGAGAACTCCAACCAGCTCCACCGGAATGAGCACGGCCCGCTCCCAGGTTGTAAAGGTCTTAAACCTCATCGAGGGAGTGGCCTTCATACCCGCGTTAAGAAAGGCTGGCACATCGACCGCCCGGATGGGCCCATAAATCACCCTAAAGCCAGATAATTTCTTGACCAGGTGGGCTGAGATACCCGGACCAGACAACTGGGGGAGAATCAATTCGCGGTGCGAAACGATGTGGGCAAGACCGCTTGACTCAAGACGTGTAACAAGCTCCATCGTCCCGAAGGTTCCCTTTCCGGCAGCGCACCAGACATTGATCCCCCGGGTATCAAGGACCAAAATCCATGCATCCCGGCCTGGAAGGGCCTTCCGGAGATTGTCGAAGCTCATCTTGTAATTGGCGGTAACCAGGACCGGTGATTGGTCATCAGGCCTTCCCAATGTATAGAGACCAGGGTCAACCTTGTAATTCATCCGGCCAATGCCCCAGCGGACTTTGAACGTTCCCAAGCGATCAGCCCACACGAGAGCAGATGAAATCTGGGGCACTGCACCGGCTTTGGTCTCAACCGAGCCAACTACAAAAGGTTGATCTAACCTGGGAAGGCTCACCTGAGCCTGCTGTTTGGGAGCTCAAGAGCTTACGCTTGGAGTGTCTATCGTCAGCAATTCGGGGCAACTACGGCTAATCTTAGGAGGTTCATGCCCGAAGTCTGTTTGATTGTATCCAGTCTTTTCCATAAAAAACCTTCCTATCGTTGATGAAATCGTAAAAAGTCAAAAAAGACGAGTGATCGTCATTCCGGCCCCGTATCAAGTGCGGGGTAAACTCCAGCCGAAATCCAGTGTTTTCAGATGATTATAAAGACGCTGGGCACCGGTTTTCACCGGTGAGACGACTTTTTACGGGGTCATCTATCATTAATATTTACATAAATTCCTAAAAAAAGCACATCATAATTAGTGTTTTTTCATAAGCGTTTTCCGCCGTCATGTCGGACTTGAGGAGCCTGCCCCGTACTTGATACGGGGGCATCCAGTTCCGCCTTAGGCGGGATTGAAAACACT
Organism: Thermodesulfobacteriota bacterium; assembly: GCA_035454825.1. Lineage (GTDB taxonomy): Bacteria > Desulfobacterota > BSN033 > BSN033 > UBA1163 > DATIGG01. Next base: position 3,399 of record DATIGG010000094.1, read on the forward strand.
GGACTTCCCGACCCATCAAAATTGATCATAGGTCGGGGAATGACGACCTCTTTCGAGACCGTTAGTTTATGGACAGACTTTAGTTAATCTCTATTCTGCTTCTTTAAGCAGAGATCTAACCCTCTTCTCGATTATATCCCTGATCCTCCGGACTTCATCAATGGACTTTCCCTTTGGATCGGGGATCTCCCACTCGATGATCTTTCTCGCAGGAACCGCCGGGCAGGTTTCTTCGCATCCCATCGTAACCAGATAATCCATTTCGACAGGAGGAAGATCTTTCAGCCCTTTGGTAAGTCTGGAAGAGAGATCAATTCCTTTTTCCTTCATGACCTCGATAATAAGCGGATCGATCTGAGAGGCAGGGCGTGAGCCTGCGCTGTAAACTTCTAATTTCTCTTTCCCGAACATTTCAGCGAACCCCTGTGCCATTTGACTTCGCCGGGCATTCTCAACACACACAAAGACAACTTTTGCTTTTCCTTTCATCTTTTTCCTCCTTTTATGGCTCACACGTCACATGGCAGACTCCGGTCGGAGTTTCTACCGCATAAGGGAAATATTTTTTCTTAAACCGGAGGGCAACATTGACGAGGCTGATCAGAACAGGAACCTCGAGGAGAGGTCCAATGACCGCAGCAAAGGCCTGCCCGGAGTTGACCCCGAAAACGGCGACGGCAACCGCAATGGCAAGCTCAAAATTATTTGAGGCGGCGGTGAAGCTCAGGGTGGTGGACTGCTCATACGTGGCTCCCACCTTCATCGACAGGAAAAAAGAGACAAAGAACATGATCACAAAATAAATGAACAGGGGAATGGCCACGCGAACCACATCCATGGGGAGCTGAACGATAAATTCTCCTTTTAGAGAGAACATGACCAAGATGGTGAAAAGGAGGGCAATCAGGGTGATCGGACTGATCTTCGGGATGAATTTCTCCTCGTACCATTCCCGTCCGAGCGTCTTGAGGCCGATGAGCCTGGAAAGAACGCCCGCGATGAAAGGGATTCCGAGATAAATGAAGACGCTCTCTGCGATCTGACCGATCGTGATCTTGACGGCCATTCCCGTCAGTCCCAGCCAGGGTGGCAGGACGGTAATGAATATGTAGGCATAAACTGAGAAGAAAAGGACTTGAAAGATCGAATTGAAGGCCACAAGTCCGGCGCAGTATTCTCTGTCTCCGGAGGCCAGGTCATTCCATACGATGACCATGGCGATGCACCGGGCCAGCCCGATCAAAATCAAGCCGACCATGTATTCGGGGTAGCCGGAAAGAAAGGTAATGGCTAAAAGGAACATGAGGATGGGTCCAATGATCCAATTTTGAACCAGGGACAAACCCAGCACCTTGAAGTCCCGAA
>DATIGG010000095.1:0-4427 GCA_035454825.1 Thermodesulfobacteriota bacterium
GTTGGGTGCTTTTGGACTACCTAAAACCGTCACTATCTTGCCAAACGTAAAACCAGGAAAGAATAAGGAAAGGCTTCTATTTGATCTTCAGACTGTGGCTTTTAGGTTTAGAAGAACGCAATGTCGACTACAGCTAAGCAACCTTCTCCCCGCCCTTTTTAGCAACTCTATCTGCTCTCCCAGGGCTAAGAAGATTTGAGCTGTCAGGAAGTGAGCAAGTTGGCAAAGGACACCCATCGACGAATTAGGTGCCATAAAAAAGAAGTTACCTGTTTCCGCTCGTTCAGCCCAGTCCAAGTGGACTCAATGCTACGGCTTTGCTACACCGATGACTCCGCAAGCAAGCCGAGCACCCGCATTGCCAGTCGGCTGTGATGTCAGATCGTCGGCCTTCTCGTGCACAATTACACCATGACCGATGATCGAATCAGCGCCTTCGAATGAAATCACGGTGTCCACCCGCTCGTAGTGTGCCTTGCCCAACTCGTCCGCTTCCAGATTCCCAAAGTCGCCCGCGTGTCGCATTGAGGCGTCCGGCGCCCCATGCTGCATCTGGGTCGGATTGAAATGCCCGCCCGCCGATATCGCGTCCGCTGCACTACAATCGCCATACTCATGAATGTGGAACCCGTGCTTGCCCGGCGTCAGCCCAGTCACGTCCCCGACGATCTTCACGCCGCCTTCGACCTTCGTAAAAGTCACTACGCCCGATACGGCACTGCCCTTTGTCGGCGACAGCACCACCACCGCCTTCGAATCCGCTGCTGCACCTGAATCTACCCACGCTCCAAGTCCTAACACCAACGCTGCCACTGCCACCAGTGCTACAATCCCCACTCTCATCGTATGCCTCCTTTAATCGGATTCTTCCGGAAATTAACCCTCCCTGACTAATCAAACACCTCGGCTATCGCCGCGAGATTATGCATGAGTTTAAAGTCTATTGTTATGACCGAAGGAACCGTCCTTCATTTTCGGATTGCTAAAATATATGTTACTCCATATGGCGTTAAAAACAAATCGTAAATAGTCCCTCTCTGAACCCTCATATTTTGGAGCATCAAAAAAAGGACCAGATAGCCCGTACTCACGGATTTCATGCCAATTTTCATGGGGTCGGCGGAGCGAATTAATGCCTCATGCCACCTCCCCCCATGTGATAGGGATTGAAAAGATTAATAATAACATTACCAAGCTTGGGCAATCTTTCCTGATCAAAGGGGGCCGGCGGGTTCGGTGCAGGCACCACTCCGCTTTGGAACGTAAATCGGAAGACAAATTCATTGCTCCATAACCCTGCCTTGTCACCGACCGCAACTCTGGCGGTTACGTAGTTCCCTTCCGGCATCGAGGTTGCACGGCTACTCCAGGTATTCCATTGGATATAACCTGCGAAATGCTTCCTGTACTCAGGTTTTAGCATAACAAAATCAGTAGGATAGTGGCCATAAGCGACTTGATCAACTGCTGTGGCAATCTTGGCCATCTCCCCCTTCGGGTCGTCTGCCTCAAGAATAAAACCTGAATTCAGAAGGGTAGTGTGGAATGTTCATCCGGGGGCAATGATCCTGAAGGGAAGAGGGTTCCACTATGTCGCAGATCCTTCTGCTCCATCCCCCGTCTTCCTTATTCGCAGGGGAGCCCCACTTAGGCGGAGTACCTTTATTGGAGGATCATAATTATTGGTTAAACCGTCCTATTTCTCAACAATCCGCAGGTTGAATGCAAAAAAGGATATCCCTTTCTTTCTGACTTGTTGTAGTAAGTTTTTGTCGACCTCTCCGCAAAGAATGAGGATCAGATTCTTTAGATTTATTGAGTAGCCATCAATTTGGCTGATCAGGCGTTCGAGTTGTCTCTGATTTTGAAGATCCTTTCTGATCTGAATATAGACGGCTCCTCCAATTGCGAGGTCAACCTTCACCTTTCCAATCATAACCTTCTTAACGATTTCTTTCTCTCTCAGATGTTGCTTCAGGAATTTATAAAGAGACCTTTCACAGTCTCCTTTCGTCTGACACCCCTCTGGGTTCCAATCCCTAATCAGTCTTTCGACCTGATCCATCTCCTCCCAAAAAGAGGAAACCTTATGCCCAAGATCTGCCATGGGAAATACCTCCTTTCTTGTAATTCCATGGCGACAGAGTGACCCTTTCTCTTCTACTCTCTTCGGGAATCTTTAAACTGTAACAAGGAATATCATAGAAGGCATACTCCTACCGCCGAGAGGGGATTCAGTTCTCCTTTTTCACCGCGATCAATACTTCATTTCGCCGCAGAAACCACGGCATAAATGGTGGATTATATCGAGCAAAAACTGGTTCGCCAACAGGGCCAAAACCTCGGGCCTTGATCCGTTCGAGTAGTTGGGCCAGTTTCCTTTCATACCGCTCCCTACTCCAAGTGCCGGAGTATCTGAGAGAGGCCATGAGAGGGCCCGGTACTTCCTTCAGTTCGACCCTCGAGTCCAGGGGGAGAGGAAGGGTTTCCATCGTGTATTTAGATGGCATCAGGAAAGTGATCCGCCACTTGTCCCCTACCTTCTCTTGGTTGACTGGTGCAGCCATGGTAATCTTTTCAGAATCCTCCTCCTGAGATACAGGGGCCGTCATCGGAATAGATTCCTTCTTCCGGTTATTACCGGAGATGTAGCTGAATAGACGGCGGAACGCTTCGTTGCCCACCTGCTCGAAGTCACCTTCAACGATCGTTTCTGCCACTATGGTTGGCTCGTACTGTCGAAGTTCAAAATCATCCTGTTTTTCTAAAATCTTGTATTTAGCTTCTTCAATAGCCATGGCCTGCCCCACAAAGAAGAAGAGGTTCAACATGAACCCAAGAATCCAAACCCTCAGGGGCCTGCACAGGTTATCTGATAAGGGTCTGAACTCTCTTTCTATCATCCAGTCGCAAAGCTCCAGACATTATACCATTGGCTTGTTTGTAAGCCTTCTTGTTCCGAGACCCATAGTCCAACGATTTGCTCTCTACAAAAGGCTATAGGGTTTCGCCCGCTTCGTCCACTCGCTCGAAGGATATTCCGCCAGAAGCCTCTTGTAGGCATCCTTAAGGGGATCCGCTTTATGTGTACTCTTATATAAGGCTACTCCCAGCACATAGACCGCTTCCGGCGCCACGTCACTCTTTGGATGATCTTTCAAGATTTCCTCAAGCATGGGTATTGCCTTGCCGAACTTCTCCCGGTCAAAATGACTCTTTGCCACACCAAGCATTAACGACGGGATAAATTCCTCAGGTGCCAAAAAGCCAATCGTGCGGTGATGTTCCTTTCCCTCCTCATCCAGGGTAATCACGGTTGGTGTCCACTGGATATTGAACTTTGTAGCAAGGGGCTGAGAATCAAACAACACCTGGATTGGAACCAGATGCTTTTGGATGAATTCAACCACCTTTTCATTGGGGTACGTAACTGCACCCATCTGCTGGCAGCCAATTCAGAGAGGGTTGAAAAAATCGAGCAGGACCATTTTGTTCTCTGCCCGTGCCAGGGTCAGAACCCGGTCAAAATCCTTCTCCCACTTGATTGTCTTTGGCATAAGTATCCTCCTCTTGGTGAAATGAAATCGTTTTCCCGATATGTAATCGAATGAACCGGGATGAAGCGCAGCAGCATAGGGAGTGCCTCCTCTTTTCTGACCAGACATGAAACATTCCCCGTCTCATCTTCTTCTCTAAATCTACCCGTGGCATTTTAAAAGGTAAATGAGGTGAATGCTGTATTTTTGTAGGAACAATACTGTATTTTCTAACCGAGGACGATTGATCGCGATGAAAGCGCGTATCTCGGCGTGAGATTCAAGGCCACAACTTCACGGAAAAGTTAAAGGTCCCAATTTGGATGGGATCTGCATCCAAAAATAGAACATATGTTGCCAGAATCCGCGTGGGCAATAACCACTAGAAATGGGCAGCTATCATCTTCGAATCGTAAATTTTCGGGCTTCGAAAAACTCCACAAATAGAGCAGAAACTGAGCTATCATAAGAAGAAGGGTTCGCTTGCCTCTGTCCATCGCTCGTTATGGTTGAGGCAAGGCACGAGAGTCAAGTCACGAAGCATCATGAATGGTATTTCGTTCCTACCGCCAGGTAGGAACGAGTATTTTGGCTTCTGCAGGGATCATTGGCATTATCGTGGGGTTTGCCGCACAAAGGACATTGGGAAATCTTCTGGCCAGTATCCAGATTGCTATTGCTGAGCCGATACGCATCGACGATGTGGTCATCGTCGAGAACGAATGGGGACGTGTCGAGGACATCACGTTCACGTATGTGGTTGTACGAATCTGGGATTTGCGCCGCCTCATCGTCCCCATGTCCTACTTCATTGAAAAACCATTTCAGAACTGGACAAGGGTGACGGCTGATCTGTTAGGTACGGTTTTCATCTACGTGGACTATACCGTT
>DATIGG010000096.1:0-5517 GCA_035454825.1 Thermodesulfobacteriota bacterium
ATCTTGTCCCCGATTTCGTACCTGCTGCGGATTGTCGCCAGTGATTCTTCAGGAAAAAGATCACGCGAGCATTGCCATCCGCGAGACGGCTCGGGTTTCTTCAGAACAGCAAAGTCGGATTCTGTCAGTTTACCCGACCATTTCGCCAATTCGATCAGCGGTAATATTTCCTTTTCCAGGTTCCCACCTATCTTCCGGATTTCCTCTTCAAGAGACGATGCATCGAGGATAGTCTTACTAAGGAGTCCATAATTGAAAAGACACATTGTTCTGAAAATCTCCCCTCACCCCTCTTTGCCCCTGCCGGCAGGCAGGCAGGAAAGAGGGGTAATTCCTCCCTTTTGTAAAGGGAGGGGAGGAGGGATTTGGTCTTCAATGTCCATACAATTATGGACTGATTAGTAATACTGGTCGTCCCAACAATAACCTCCAGCTGCCCCCTCAGAATTGGCCAGAAATAACCACGCAGGACAGCCTTCACCAGGTTTTCGTCTGAAATACACAAAATAGGGACAGCGCCTATTTTTCTGGACATCCCATGCCGAGGGATTTCAAGGGCAGTAGCACTCGCCGGATAAATGGGCGCTGTCCCTATTTATTCTCTATTTAAAGTGTTTTCTATTTGCACTGAAATATGCCTCGCCAGGACAGACGGAACCCCTTTTCGACATTGCCATATCGCTCTCTTTAATGGGATATCACGTCGAGGCTTTAAGACTATACAGACGCGTCGTGAAGGAAGATCCCTGTGAACCGACGTACCTCATCACATTAGGCTTCTGTTTGTTGCGATTGGGGTCGCCCATTAAAAGGCACCTGTCAAGAGAAAAAAAATATTCGTGCAGTGAGAAAAGTGTCTCTTTCCCGTTCCGGCCTATCCGAAAGTTGGAAGGTATCCGTTCCGGAAGGGTTCATCTCTTTCTTACCGATTTCTTGGGGGACTTGTCGATTGACAATCAAAGACCCTAAGATGAAAGAGTGCTTTCATTTTAGACTTTTTCCTGATATAAATGTGTCAGAAAATGAACATTAATCCAAGCTCTACGGAGATCTTTGTGTCTTGAAGGGAGAAGTGAAATGTCTGTATCGGAAGAACGGTTTGTTGTGGACCCAAAGGGCAGAAAAACCGGCGTGATCCTCCCTCTAGCCCGTTATCGGAGACTGATGGAGGATTTGCACGACCTCGCAGTTGTCGCCGAACGTCGAGGTGAAAAACCGATTTCCTTTGAAGAATTGAAACGCCGGTTGAAAAGGAATGGCCTCTTATAACATCGTTTTTAAACCATCGGTCGAAAAAGATCTACGCTCCCTGCCTAAATCGGTAATCGTCCGTGTATTAAGGCAGATTGAGACTTTGAGGAAAAATCCATTTGCGCGTCAGTCCGTAAAGTTGGCCGGTGCGGAAAAGCTTTACCGAATACGCGTTGGGGATTATCGTGTCGTTTATGCGGTTGATAAAGGGGCGCAAGAGATTACGGTTCATTACATCCGGCATCGCCGAGAAGTTTATCGCGGGTAAAGGGCGGAAGCTTATCGAAGAGATTTTCTGAAAAGGAGGACATAAGAATTAGCGATCTAAGAAAATACAATAAGGAGAGAAGAAAGAGGGACAAAGAATTTGCCTAAGGATTTGAGGAGGGATATGAACAATTTAAAATTGGGGTGATGCTTCGTCAGGCACGCGAGAAAGCAGGGTTGACACAGGAAGAATTAGCCCATCGGCTTAAAACCAAGAAGACCTCAATTTCGAGGATCGAAAACCATGCCGAAGACATCAAACTTTCAACGCTAAAACGCACTGCGTTAGCATTAGAAAAACGTCTTCAAGTGAGTATAATTTAAGGAGAAGCGGCGCTCATACAAAACGGGAGTCCTTTACACCAACACCGAGCGACTATTGTACTGTTTTGCCGTTGGTCAACGCATTGCGATACTTCATGCATTTGTGAAGAAGACGCGGGAAACTCCGGAGCAAGAGTTGCGCATTGCCCGGAGAAGAATGAAGGAGATACGAAATGGCTGATTTAAAGTATAAACCAGTTTCCCATGATCATGAAGCTTTCCTCAAAAAAGCCTTGAAGCGAAAGGGATTCAGAGAGGCCTACGAGAACTTAGAGGAAGAGTACAGACTTGCCCGTGAGATACTTGCCGCACGTTCCAGGTTCGGCCTCACTCAGGAAGCCGTTGCAGAGTCAACGGGAACGGCAAAAAGTGCAGTTTCACGTCTGGAAGCAGTGGACAAGCATGCGCCTTCCCTCAAGACGCTCAAGAAATATGCACAGGCTGTCGGTTGTCGCCTGGAGATCAAACTGGTTCCCGACTCCCGCCTACCCAAGCGCTCAGCACGATCGCTCAGAAAGCAGGTGGCGGGTTAGCTCTTTCGTTCGGCAGCCTCGGTATCTTGGGAGGAGGATTGGCGTAAACAGTGGCTACCTGTACTCCCTGCAGATCGGACATTCGGGATCTCTTGATACCGTCAGTTTGGTGATGCCTTCGACTGTCCATTCCCGACCCCAGTGAACGCCCTGCTCTGCTGATATCTTCCGGAAGTGCTTGCTCAAAAAGAGTGAAAAAAATCGGATGTCCTGAGGAGTACTGTAAAGGGAGCCGAAATAAAACTGGTTTGAAGGCTTTCCCCCCTTAAGGTATTTGATCATTTCAGCAAGAGAGAAGGCCCCCAGGGCAGCCAGGGGCAGGATGTTGATTGGGAAGATCGAGGCCTGAAATGAATTTCCGAATGCGGCACGCTGAAATCGTCCCAGAAGACAGACCAAACAAGGGGTATCGGGAGTTCGCAGCATGGAGGTATAAAAACAATTCGAAACAACGCCTGCCAGAAGGTAAGGAATCCTGTACTTTGCTGCAAACCGGTTGACGATGAAACGGAATGACCATTTGTCAAAGGTATCAATGATCAGGTCAGTGTGAGGATTGAGGGCATTTTCCAGCGTGGACTCGTCAATTCTCACCTGCCTGGCCAGAACCTCCACGTTCGGGTTTAGCCTCCGGCCATAAATCCTTAAGGATTCAGCTTTACTCATGCCGAGATGCTCGACATTGTGGACATATTGCCTGTTCAGGTTCGAGAGTTCCACAACATCGTGATCAAAGGCTTCGAGCGTCCCCACACCGAGAAGGAGAAGATTGTTTAAGATAGAAGAGGCTGCTCCTCCGATCCCCAGGACCGTCACATGGAGACCTTTGAGTTTGAGTTGATCCTCCTCTGACCAATCGGCCATGGCCAACTGGCGGAGGTATCGCTGCTTCTCTTCCGGGCTAAGTGTCGCGCACACTGGATTCATCTCCGGATCTTTCTCCTTTGCATCCAGGACAACCCGCCAAGACCGGGATAGGCCTTCCTTCGAGCTTGCACCGGACATATTCGGCGATCCTCTCAACGGTGCTGAACCGTCCTGGGCCAATCTCTTCATCCAGTATCTCAATGGTGAATTCCTCTTCCAGGGAAAGAATCAGTTCAACGAACATGAGGGATGTGAACCCCTTCGTTCGCAGTAGATCGGTGTATCCCAGATTCGATCCAACGCCAGGAAATCTTCTAACCATCATTTCTTTGATTCTTTCTTCCATGCTGACTGCCCTCTATCAGGAGAATCTTTCCCTTAGTAGATCGTACCGGATCTTTCCATTGGGGGACCTGGGAATCTCCTCAGCGAAGACCACTTCGTGGGGCGTCCAGAGCCGGTCCAACCTGGCCTGACAGATGGAAATCACCTTTCCAGGACTTAGATCCGAACCTTCTTCTTTGACAATCACGGCACAGATCGTGTTGCCTCGATAGAGGTCCTCCTTGCCGATCACTGCGGCATCACGGACTCCCTCGGTCTCACGAAGCACCTTTTCAATGGCCTCTGGAACGATCTTTTCTCCCCCTGATTTAAAAACAGAATCTTTCCGACCCAGATGATAATAGTACCCTTCCTCATCCTTCATGACAATGTCTCCGGACCGGAGCCAACCATTGATGATAGTCTTCCGGGTCAGCCTCTCATCCTTCCAGTAGCCGGGAGTGATATTCGCTCCCCGGGCGATCAACTCTCCTGCCTGATGGGGACCGAGTTCTTCCCCGTTTTCATCAATCACCTTCAACTCCACCCCTTGGATGGGAAGTCCTATGGAACCATCTTTTCTTTCAAGGTCTTCCGGAGGCAGCACGGTCAGACGGGTACTGGCCTCTGTCAACCCGTACATGATAAGGATCTTTGCATTGGGGAAGGAGACCTTCATCCTCTGGATCAGGGTCCTTGAGGGTGCATCTCCTGCCACAGTGACAAGACGGACCCCGTCCCATCTCTCCTTTTCTCCGCGGCGGGTGAACATTGCAAAATGGTAAGGGACCCCTGCAATCACATCGACACGATGTCCAGTGATGATCTCCTTGATGACAGCCATGCGGGTAATGTCCTGGAGCACCCCGAGACTGGCGCCCCTCCTGGCCATGAGCCAGAGATGAGAAAGACCGTAGGTATGAGCAAATGAAAGGGCTGTAAAAATCGTGTGATCTTCATTGATGACCACGGTCTTCTCAATGCCCACGGCCACAGCCTCCAGGTTGGCCCCGTGGAGCATGACTCCCTTGGAAAGACCGCTCGTTCCAGAAGTGTAGATGACATGGAGAAGTCTCAGGGGATCATCGTCCAGAGCGGGCAGATCCTTTTTCCGGTTGACCGACCGGGTCAAGGTATCAAGATCTTGATAATTGTTGACCACCCACCATTTCCTGTTATCCCCGCATGGCTTAGAATCTAAATCGGATGACGCGATCACCAGGAGAGGATCGATCTCTTCGAGCAAAAGCCCGAACCGGTTAGGACTCAACCCTGTGTCAACCGGGACAGCGACCATGCCTGCAAACAGGATGCCGAAATAGAGGACAGCGGTTGTAACACTGAACGGCAGGGCGATGACGATCCGTTGCCCAGGTCCCCCCTTCAGCCCTAACCACTTCGCCACCCTGAGGCTATTCTCATGAAGGTCCTCAAAGCTCAGGGATAATTCCGCATCAAAGATGGCCTCCTTCTTTGGCCACCTCCGTGAAGCCCTGTAAAGCCAGGAGCAAGGACCCACCATGATCTCACCCAAGCACAAACGGCTTATGTCAACAGCATTCGGTTTAGAGGCGTAATCCCCCGGTAATGTGGATACATATTCAAAGGATCAGGGCGGTCTCTCCGGAGAAAACTTGAAGCGGCACATTTGAGCCATGGGCCACGGAAAAGATACCTTTAAAACATTCCCTCCAGCACGATCGGCTGATTGCCCTCTTTCTAATAATCCGGTTTTCAAGGCTTCGGAGGGAAACCACCCGGGTCCGGTCCGGATCCTGAGGGGTTACTGCCTCCTGCCGCCTTAAAATAAAACATAAGAGAACCGCTAATCCATCAGCATCCCGCCATTCACGTCGAGAATCTCGCCGGTAATGTAGCGAGCTTCATCCGAAACCAGAAATGCAACAGCATAGGCTACGTCTTCTACGGAGCCGACCGCTCCAAGGGGAAT
>DATIGG010000097.1:0-5490 GCA_035454825.1 Thermodesulfobacteriota bacterium
TGAGAACATCTCAATGAACCCTATTATGGATCAATGCCTCTTTTGCTTCTGATTGGATGAAGCGGTCAACAGATTTTTGGGTGAGACCCCTTTCTCGGGAGGGTCTATCTGGAATTTTCAGAATGTGTTGCAATCTTGTTAGACTGGCTCCTAACGGATAGGAACAGATAAAAAGGCTGGTCAATGCGGAATTGACCAGCCTTCAGGAGGAAAGAGATAATCAGGGAAGTCATCTTTTAATTTGAATCATCTCACACTCGTATCTTGAAATAAATAAGGTTGTCCCTGTATTTATGGGAAAAAGAGACAGTATTTTGAGGTATTTTTGACCTGATCGAGCAGTCTAATCTTTATGTCAGTTCTTGAGGATTACGCAAGTCTTTAATCCGAAGTTAAGCCAATCTCTCTATCCGAAGGAAGATAATGGAGAGTGCCACTGTTTTCAACCGGCGTTCATTCCCTCAGATTTTTCGCTATTGCTGAAGGTATCCATATCTTTTTCCGCCTCTTTCTTAATAAACCCAAAGCCTCCACATTTTGGACAACATTGACGTTTTGGGTATTGAATGTAGCCATTACTGTTACAGTATTGACAGATTACCATGCCGTATCTTCCAGGGTTGAAGACCCTCTCGTTCATTTCTTACCTCTCGACAAATTATTAACCATTTAGGTCGTGAAGCTTCAGCTAAGCCTCCTCTCGCAAAGACTAGAAGGATACAAAATACGGCGCCCAAGAAGTGACGGAGGTCAACAGCGCAGAGTTGGTGAATAAATCAACGTATTCTTCTATTCCTGCCCCAAAGAAAGGCTCATTTTCGATTTGCTTAAATGGTATCTTCTGATTGCGATGCTAGGTGCGCCATCTTGAATAAGACTGCAGTTTTGAAGAATCTTATTTTTTCCTTGTAAAGACCTTCGAGGATGGATTCCTGTTGGTCTGTCAGCAAGTGATTCTGATTAAAATATTCTTCCACCGATTGGACAAATCGCTTTTCCAAACCTGTCAATTCATAACGGGTTAATCCGGATATAATGCATTTGAGTCTGTCCTTATTCATGGTTAGCCTCGTTTTCCTTTAGCATAAACGTGGAGCCTCCAATGGGAGACTAATAAATGGAGCCACATTGTTGATGCTTTATCTTTTGCCTGAGAAATCAGCAGTAACACTTTTGATTGACCTCTCATTTCATTAGTCCCTTTCAGGCTCTTTGCTAGAGTTTTTGTGGATCAAAAGTCTTGCCCATATCAACCTTAGCTTTTCCTGTTTCTCAGGTTTGGCACCCGTCCCATCCTTATCATCTGCCGATTCGCCAAAATCACCTGGTCGACAAGCTCCCCGCAGATCAAGCATTTCCATCCCCAAAAGGATTCATAAGGACCGTAAAATTTATCATAAATCATGACATTATTGCACCGAGGACACTTCATTAGAACATCCTCCTCCAATCTTTTAGATAATTATAAGGGAGTAATTCAGGGATTAAATAGGGTGAACACTGTATTTTAGGATGAAAAAGGCAGTATTTTGGGAGAGAGGTCAGGTCGTATTAAGTGTATAGAATACGGTCCTTCATCTTCAAGGAAGAGAGCCAGTATGAAACCACCTTCAATAATGGGGATGTTTTAGGTCTTCAAAAGCGAGAGTATCTTGCCAAACCCGATCCCCGCTAAGGTGGACAAAAATAGGCAGGTTTGGTCTTCATACTGTGGAATTTTGGGCTTTGAAAAACGCAACGTTAATAGCAGATACATTGCGCCGAAACAAATAGCTCAGATACCTTCATACCGGCTTTTTGGAGAGCGCAAGAGTGAAGTGTCCTAATCGAATAGATCAAAATCGCCGTTCAACACGCGGTCGATTCTCCCGGTGCGCCAATTTCCATCCTGATCCCGCACCAGGGGAGAAGGTTTATCCCTGTAACGTCGGACGACTTTGGTTTCCGAGGGCCTGAATTCGCTGAAGCATCTTCTTGCCTGTTCAAGGAGAGCCGTCTGACCCTGAGCGGGCACGTTTGGCTGGGGCACCACGCTCACGCGCACGGAGTGACGATGAAAATTCTTGTTGTCCTCCTTGGGAACTTCGAAGAGGTGTAATCCGTTCTCGGAATTCAAAATAGAAAACGAGCCGAAACCCGTTACTGAAGCTAGGAAGAGATGGGGCCGCGAATCGGCATTGAAGACTTCTTCCAGGACCTGCAGCCGCATGCGGCGTTTGGCAGCCCATTGCTGATACATCCGGCAGACATTGCGGAAGATGATCTGGCCGGTTTCATTGGGTGTCGCTGCGGCCCCGTGGGTCTCTATCCTCAGAAAGGCATCCTTCGGCAAACCGCGAATCAAAGCCTCATGGGCGGTTTCCAGGAGGTACAGCTGCTCGGCCAGACGGGTGACTAACTCGATGGAATACTTGTCTTTCGTTTTTCGTCCATCACCCGCCAGACGGCTGAGCAAGGAATCGGCCGTTTTCAAACCGCTTTCAATCCGATCCATATATTCCACTTCCCCGAGCACGCTGAACCTCTCTTCACTTTGCCAGAAGGCAGTATTATTGGTCTTGCTCAGGTTCGTCGCTTTCCGCAATGCCCAGGTCTCGCCGTGAATGTTGCCTGCGAGGCCTGCGTGATGCGTTTTCAGAATCTGCAACTCAGGGCCGGTGCCTTTGGCTCCCAACAGGATTCGCTTTAAGCCGAGTTCGGGCTCACTGGTCTCGTAGATCTCCTCTTTGACTCTTTCCGTGGCTTCTTCGGGAGCATCGGGATCGATGAACTCCACTTCAATCTTCTGTCCGTCGCTGCGCACGAACAGGAACTGATCTCCTTCCGGAATCCGGTGGTCGCTGATCGTCAGGGCCAGTGGGGAGAGGAGATACCTCTCGACGGCTCGTTTCAAGGGCCGCGCCCCCAGGTCTGAAGTAAATCCCTTGTCCAGCAAAAAATCCAGAGCCGTATCTTCCCATTCAACAGCCCATTCGCGCATACGCAGACCCCGGCGGGTTAACACCTTCTTGAGCTCATTATGCAGGATCTCTCTCATCACTCGGCGGCTGAGGGGACGGAAAATTACCACACGATCCAGGCGGTTGATAAACTCGCGGCGAAAAGTTTCATGAATGGCTTTTTCCACGCCGGCTTGGGAAAATGTCTGGGAACTGGGGCTGAAGCCGATGCTCTCCCCTGCCTGGAGTTTGGAGCCCAAATTTGAAGTCAGAATAATGATGCAGTTTCTGAAATTGGCCGTGTTTCCGGAACGGTCGGTCAGGCGTCCGTCATCAAAGACCTGCAGAAAGAGGTCCCAGATCAGGAAGTGAGCTTTCTCGAACTCGTCTAAAAGGATGACAGAAAAGGGTTGCTTCCGGACCTGCATGAAAAGAGAGGAGGCCATTTCGGTGGCCTGTAGGTCGCTCCTCCGTTCTCCTAGGATGCTTTCCAGGGATTCGGGTGTCTGGTATTCGCTCATATCCAGCCGTATCATGCGATCGGGAGAACCAAAAAGAAATTCAGCCAGGGTCTTGGCGATTTCGGTCTTGCCGGTGCCTGTCGGTCCAGCGAACAGAAACACACCGAAGGGGCGCGAGGAATCGGTTAGACCGGTTTTGATTAAAGCCACCCGTTCCACAAGACAATCTACAGCCTCCGGCTGCCCCAGAACCCTCTGCTGAAAGAACTCCTTCAGAGCTTTGAGGTCCAGCCCTACCCTCTCATCGAGGATGCTTCTGGGCAGGCCGGTGAGGTGGGAGAGCGCGAGATAGAGATCGTCCATGGTCATTTGGCGGGGGGAGGTCTTTGCGGACAAGGTTGAACGAACGGTAAGCTTGAGAAGATCAAGCAGATTCCCAGGAGCTGCTTGATCCGTCAAGAACTGCTTAGAGAGATGGAGCGCCTCCTTGGCGATTTGCTCGGAGATGATCAAAGAGCCATCCTCGCAAAGGTCCTGGTCTCCTGACCAGTGTTGGGCAATTTCCAGGGTTTGCTGATCGTCCAGCGGCAGCATTCGGATTTTCTCCATCATCATCCCGAATCGCTTGTTCTGTTGGCTCAATCGTTCAAAGGCAGCGGGAGTGGTTTCCCCGATGAGGAGGATCTCACCGCGTTCAATTTCAGGTACCAGACGGTCAAGTACGCCGGTGGGGTTGTACTGACTTCTACCGGCGTAATACAACTCATGAAAGTTAGGCACCAACCAAAGAATCCTTTTTTGGGCTTGGAGGTTTTTCGTCAACATCTGTAGCCGTTCTTCGAGCTGGCCGATGAAAATTTGGCCTGCCAGGACGTCCGATGCGTTCGCTTCGAAGAGTTGCCATTGATCCTGCTGAATTTCGCTGGCCAGCCGTTTGATAAGGGTGGTTTTCCCCACCCCCGGCTCGCCCAGCAGCACGACCGAGCGGCGAGGGGTGTTGAAAAGGATGTCCTTGATCTTTTCAAGGTGCACCCGCAACTGGGGATGTTCAAGAATGGGATCTGAAATCTCGTCCGGAACCCACATTCGCCCGAAGGAATTCAAGAACTGATAATCAATCAGATTGGCAATGTGACACGACAATTCTTCTGATAGTGGGCGAAGTCGATCAAGATTGAGTCGCCTAAAAAGAGACTGCAAGCCTTTTGCCTGGTTTATGTCAAGCCCGCTAAGCCGATCGCCGAAGGTCAGCCTTTCCTCCGCATCTATCCGATCTGAAATAAAGGGACGCAGAACCCGGATGACGTATTCATTTTCAAGCCACCAGGGTTGGATTTGTGAAAGGACTTTCCCCAGGACCGGCGTTTCCGCCCATCGATGAATGGCGCGAAAAGCAAAGTGCATGGCGAAAGGGGCCCGGTTGGCGAGCGTTGAAATGAGAGAGTCGATTTCATGCTCGTCGAGTCCCTTGCGTCTAAGGACCTCATAGGCAATGCAGGAGATCAGAGGATTCCCGCCGGCCGCGTACTCCAGGATGGCTTGATTTCTCAGAGGTTTGGAAAAAAGTAGGTTCACCGCGGCTTCGAATGGCTTCGAGCTCAGCAGATCCTGAGGCTGAGCCGTAGCCAGATAAGACTTTTCCATCTGCTCAATGAGGCCATAGAAATCAGAAAGATCAGTGGTTGTTGCTTTAGAGACAGACGCTTCACCGGTGAGTCGGCGTTTGTCTCGGGCTTTTGAAACAGCTCTTCCGACGGCGGCGATGACGCCAATAAGAACAATGATGTAGAGAATAGTTTCCATAATGGATAGGGGAGGGAGAAGTGGTTAAAAGAAGTCTGTCTCGGTGAAGCGCAGTATACGCTCTCCGGTCTCCTGTGTCAAACTTTGTTTGATAAGAACTCGCTCTGGGACGAGTTGGGTATACCAAAAAAGGGGTTGTATGTCAAGAAGAAAAATTCGCAGAATTCGCAGAGGAAAAACTGGCAAGATGTAACCCTTCAGTTAAGGGTGGTAAGAAGGATGGAAGGGGCAGGGGTATCCCCTGAAACGAGGGAAACCAGACAAGGAACGTAAAGACCGAAGGGAGG
>DATIGG010000098.1:0-3298 GCA_035454825.1 Thermodesulfobacteriota bacterium
AGGAGCCGGACCTTCTGTCATTCACTCTGACATGGATGGGAATTCCTATTTCGGTCATCCCGAACCCTTCTAAGCACTTCATCCCGAATCTTTTTTCCACCTCCTCCATCACAGCCGGAGGACATCCTGCCCCTAAGGCAATCCGTATCGGATTGTCGAAATCGTCAGGCTTTGGGGGTTGTTTCGCCAGAATCGGGATGACTGCTCCGAGATAGTTGAACTGAGTCGCCCCGTAGTGGCGCACTTCGTCCCAGAAGCGGGATGCACTGAAGCGGTCAGCCAGCACCATCTGAGCTTCAGCCACCAATGTCGTTAACGTGGTGAGAACCTGCGCATTGAAATGATAAAGCGGCATGAACGTGTAAAAGATATCGTCTTTTCCGCCATCGCGATATTCAAGCATTTTTTCAGCACATACAATCCAAAAATTGTGGGGTTCTAAGGCTCCCTTCGAGAGCCCCGTTGTGCCGGATGTATAGATGATGCTTAAGGGGTCGGATGGAAGGACCTTGATATTGACAGGATCCTCAGAGTTATCGAAGAAGTCCTCAAAGCGGATTATCGGGATCTTGTATTCTGCAGCGTCCTTTTTCTGGAGGTCTCCGAGGACGATTACCTTCTCCAACTTTTTTAAAGCATCCTCTATCAGTTTGAGCCGGTCCAGAAACTCATAGGAAATGACAAGGATTCTGGAATCTGACTGGTCGACAATATGTCGTAAAAACTCCCCCTTGTAGGAAGTATTCACCGGAACTTCAACCGCCCCGATTCTTGCCAGGCCGAACCACAGATGCAAGTACTCCGGGCAGTTGGGAAGCATGATGCTGACTTTATCTTCCTTCGTTATTCCCAGGTTCCTGAAAGCGTTTGCGCAGCGGTTTGAGTAACGCCTTATTTCATCATAGGTGAATTTTTGATCCTTGAAACGGAGAAAGATTTTATCGCCATTCCTCTTTACCCGGTCATCGATCAGATCTCCCAGCACTCGCGGCGTAAGTTCTTCCATCATCCTGCCTCCTTCAATACGTATAATAGATTTTCAAGCTTTTCCACCAACGCGAGGGCGAATGGAGGATCCTCCAGATGGAAATCCAATTCTTCAATCTCAATTTCTGGTCTCAGATCCTTCCTCAAGGCATCAACAAATACCTTGTCCTCCTCGGGAGCATGCAGAACAGAGCCTTTTCTATCCAGTGAAGACCAGCCACGAAGGGGAATCAATATTTTTACTGGCCCTCTTGCCTTATTCAGCTTCTCGGCATAGACTTTCGCCCCGATTGTTAGTTCCTCGGCGTTAAACCTCGTCATCGCCCTAATTTCATCGATCTTCATCACTCTTTCTCGAGTCGCATACTTCTCGTTATGCTTTCTTGTCCGGCCGCAGCCCGTAATATTGATACTGCAAGGGGCGATCACCTGGGGGATACCTCTCCTCCCTGCCGCCTCAAGCCTGTCAGGACCTGCAGCGCGATTTCCTTCAAAAATGTTTTCAATGACGCCGGCTGGAACGATATCGATCACCCCATCAAAGTAACCTTGATCGATCAAGCTATCCATTGCCCGGTCGCTGATCCCCTGGGCGTGGAACGGGTAAACCACATAACCCCTCTCCTCTAAATACTGTCTGACGTACTTCGCGCAGTTATCCGAAAAACCAAACTGAGTGATCGCGATGGACCCCCTGGGAACCCTGAGGGTGCCCGGAGAGGCTGCCTCTTCTGCCATTCCACAAATGGCACCTGCAGCCCGGGCCAACACGTCTTTAAGCAATTCATTGAGCCCGGCAAATTCCACGATGGACTGCATGATGGCTATGTCCATGGTGCCGAACCAATAGTTGATGTATGCAGGCATGGCTGCCGGACAGACGATGATCTTGGGCATGCCGAAGGGGAATCCTTCCATAATATGGGCAGCCATCAAGGCCATGCTGGCACCGCCCACGGCAATGATTCCATCCATCTTTCTATCGGCGTATAATTCCCTGATCTTCTTGATCGCCCCTGTCTCCATCACCTGAGTCACCATCGATCGGTCTCTTGATGCAGTGATCTCTGCGATGCTTTTCCCCGAAGCCCGGGCGATTTCTTCCGGGGTAATATCACCCCGGAAGAAAGACTCGCCTCCCATGCTCAGGTCGACCACGATCGCCTGATGTCCTCTCTGTGTAATGCGATCTTTGAGAAAAAGTATCTGCTCCCCCTTGGTATCCAGGGTTCCAAGAATTACAATGTTCTTTGTACTCACTTTGCCACCTTTGCTTACAAAAATAAAGTTCTCGTCTAACGGTCAAGGTAACGATGCCCGTATCGTCATTCGGTTACGTCTTTCGGTTTAAGAAGTTCACGCCTGCGTGCCGAAACGCATGCACTTCGGCGTGCAGGCACGTAACCGTCTGCCCGTAAACGAAACGCCTGCCTGCCGGTAGGCAGGGGCTTCGTAACCGTCACCTTACCCCATCACTTTCTGCTCTCGAGTCCCAGGTGTTTGAGGATGTTTGGGAATGCACGAATCAGAGTCTCCTCCGTCTCCGAGATCACCTTACAAACATAATCCGGGTTTTCCTCAACATAGTCCCAGAAGGTTTCATCCAGGGGAACCCTGGTGAAATCTTCCGAAATAAGGTACTTATCCCATTTTGACATCTCTCTTATCGTAAAAATCTTAGAGCAAGCTTTCGGAAAAAGATTGATGAGTTCCTCCTTCTGTTCGGGCAGTGCTGTAATGATTAGATCAGCATCCTCCACGATTTCCGGGCATAACTCTTTTGACCTCCACTCGGTGGAGACAGCGATGCCCTTCTTGAACAAGGCTGCCCGAGTCGTCTCGGCCATGGCCCTGTCGTAAAAAGGGTTCGGAAAGTTGACATGCATCTTCGCTAATCGATCCCTCAATTTTTGAGGGATGAACCCGGCTGAAGACACCTTTATTTCATGGTTGAACCCATCACCCCTTTCGGCCAGCACTTTTGAGAATAAGAACTCTGAAAAAACGCTTCGGACTCGATTACTAACGCAAATGAAAATCACATGACATGGCATTTTGGCGTTAATTCCCCGCTCTTATTTATTCAGGATATAGAGGGCACCTTCGGTTGCATCGACTCTTATCCTCTGCCCGGTTTTGATCATCGATGTCCCCGTAAATGTATTCACCAGTGTTGGGACTCCATACTCCCTTCCTACGATGGCCGTATGACTGAGCGTTCCTCCCCTGTCGGAGACAACAGCCTTCACCAGGCCGAAAACAGGCGTCCAGGCAGGATTTGTTCCAGGACATACCAGAATGTCACCCTGCT
>DATIGG010000099.1:0-6055 GCA_035454825.1 Thermodesulfobacteriota bacterium
GCTGTGTTGGGATTGATGTTGCAGAACGTACGATGGTTATTGGCCGCCACTTCGAGCCAGTTATGGATTCCTCCCATGATGATGTCTGAGGCAAAGATGTCGGCGATCATTCCGTCATCAAACGTCACATGCATGACCGAAAAATCTTCGATATCAGTATAATCTGCCCGGAGATGCCCCAAATCGATAAAATCCTTCTCCCGGGTTAGCGCGTGGACTCTGGCTGAAACCCATTTGGGCTGGATAGGCTTTTGACTTCTTTGCCTGCCCTCGACCCTTTTTAGATAGAGGGCAGCAGTCAAGGGATGACAGCCCTTACCGACCATGGATCCTCCGCCAGAGAATTTCCAGTATCCGTAAGTAGAGGCATGGGAGCCTGAATGGGCCTCTTCGCCATGCATCCAGAGGATCTGGGAACCGGTCTTTTCAATCATCTCCCGCTCTTTTTGAACCGAAGGGGCGTAGATCCAGTTTTCGGCATAGAGGAGTCTTCCGGTGCTCCTTTTCTCTGCATTCAGTATCCTTTGAATACTCTGGAGGGCATGCTCCAGGGCGACCTGCCTCGGAAACCGGTCTCCATGAAACCCTTCGGTTCCGTCTCCGAAATAACCGGTCAGCGGTTTTTCAACGATCACAAATTTATCTCTCTCCAAGGCGGCGACGGCCATCGCTTCGTGGGTAGAGGGTGGCGTACAGACATGGACTGCATCCGAATGCTCCAAGATCTGTTCCAGGGTCTCAAAGGCCTGAATGTCTCTGCTGTGAGCAAAGGCCTCCCTTTTCGATTTTGTCATGGAGTAGACCCCTGAGATCTCAACTTCAGCTCCATGGACTTTTTGAAGGGATTCACAGTGGATTGAAGCAGCAAACCCAGATCCGATGAGACCCGCCCTCACCTTTCTCTTTTTCATTGAAGAAATCCTCCTTCAAACGAAATTCGACCCAAGCCCATTGCTGTCTGAACGATCGTGCCCTACAGGACAGCGCGAAGCATGAAAATGAGCACCCCTACCCCGCCCCTCCCCCCTCCGACGGGAAGGGTGAGGGTGGGGGCGTACCTATTTGCATGTTAGATTCGTCCTATCCGATTTGGTGCCTTTATATATTTAATTTTCATTTTTAGCAAGTCTTTTGTTCCTTGTGAGGAGGGAAGTTCTACTGGAAATTTTCAAAAGTGTGAGAGATGAATTCTCAGACCTACCCTCGGATGTCTGTTCAAATTTCTTCTTCTTTCTGGAAAAGAGAGATGAGCTATGCTATCATGTAACAATGAAAAAACAACTTACCCTTTTGACATTGAGCCTACTGATTCTTTGTCTTCCCTCGCTATCTCGTGCAGAGAGCATCAAATGGCAATCGTATAAAGAAGGCATTACATTAGCCAAATCTGAGAAAAGAAAGATTTTCCTCAACTTTTATGCAGACTGGTGAACCTTCTGTAAAAAGATGGAGGCGGAGTCCTTCAGCAACCCCGAGATCGTACAGTATTTGAAAGCCCATTTTATCACGATTCGAACCGACATCGATAAGGAAAAGAAGATTGCTTCAAATTATTATGTCAGAACTCTTCCCACCTCTTGGTTCCTGGAACCCGACGGTTCAAAGATTACAAGTATTCCAGGCTATGTGAATCCGGATACTTTTCAGATTATTCTGAAATACATTTCCTCAGAGAGCTATAAAAAGATGACCCTGAAGGAATTTTTTACCTCTCAGAAATGACCCATTTTTTGTGGAAACGATGAAAATTCGTCCATTGACTGGCAGGGATAAGGCGGCGTTACTTTCAATGCTCATTCGAAGCCGAGCCTTCACCTCCCAGGAGATCGATGTGGCAATGGATCTGATCGATATCGTCCTGAAAGATCAAAACCAGAAGGACTACAAGATTCACTGTCTCGTGAATGATCAGGACCAACCTTTAGGCTATATCTGTTATGGGCCTGTTCCCATGACAAAGGGGACCCATGACCTTTATTGGATTGTCGTCGATCCTGAATCGCAACGGAAGGGAGTGGGTTCAAGGCTTGTCGATTTCCTGGAAGAAGTGGTGAGAGAAAGTGACGGAAGGATGATCCTTGCCGATACCTCAACAGTCCCTCAGTATGAGAAGACCCGGGGGTTTTATCTGAGGAAGGGATTTCAGGAAGTGGCGAGAGTCCCTGATTATTATTTTCCGGGAAATGATCGGGTCACATTTTGCAAGAGGCTTTAGTGGGAAGACAAGGGGGGAAAGGATGGAAAAGAAAAGGATTGGAATTTTGACTGGAGGCGGAGATTGCGCTGGATTAAATCCGGCGATCAAGTGGGTCGTAAAGACCGCGCTTGATGACCGGCTCCAGAGGAGCAGAAAAATCCAATATGAGGTCATTGGGATTCGGGATGGCTGGAAAGGCTTGATTTATCCTGATGCGGATGAAGACGCTCCGGCTTCAAGGATTGTGGTCTTAACCGAGGAGATGGTGAGGACCTGGGATCGCCATGGAGGGACGAACCTTGGGACCTCGCGGACGAATCCTTATGATCCAAAGCATAACCGGTCCGCTATCGTCCTCAACAACATCGAGCGACTCCAACTCGATTTCCTGATTGCCATTGGAGGGGAAGATACCCTTGGGGTGGCTCACAAGCTTTCTCGTGAGGGTGTGAGCGTGGTCGGAATTCCAAAAACCATTGATAAAGACCTCTCCGGAACCGATTACACCCTTGGATTCGAGACGGCCGTGAATGTGATCACCGAGGAGATCGACCGTCTCAGGACCACGGCAGGTTCTCATCAGAGGATCTTTGTGGTCGAGACCATGGGAAGGCATGCAGGCTGGCTCGCTCTCGAGGGAGGAGAATCGAGCGGCGCCTACATCATCCTCATCCCGGAATACGATTTTGACATTGAAAGGGTCAACGAACTCGTGCTGGAGGGGAGAAGGAAAGGGGCCCGTTACGATATCATTGTCGCGGCTGAAGGGGCGAAGCCATCCGGGGCTTCTCTGATTGCCAAAGACGAGACGGTCGACAGCTTTGGACATAAGACTCTGGGAGGAATCGGAGAATATCTGGCCAGGGAGATTTCCCAGTCGACCCGGATCGAGACGCGGAGCATTATCTTGAGCCATTTACAGCGGGGAGGTGTCCCGTGTGCGTATGATCGCCGGATGGGAAGGTATTTCGGAATCGCTGCCGTCGATCTCCTCGTGAGAGAGCATTTCGGTATGATGGTCAGTTACCGCAACGGGAGAATCAATATCGTTCCGTTAGAGGAAGCGATTGGCCGGTTAAACTTGGTCGACGTGAACACCCAATATGATATTGAACGCTACAACGGCCGAAGGACCATTCTGGGAGCCTGAATTGTAGATTGCGGGTTGCGGAATCTGGAATTAATCTTTAGAAATATTCATTTCACCTATTCCGCAGTCCGCATTCCGAAATCCGGAATCAAAAAAGGCGCTGGTGTTCCTTCTTCATGCAACGGTCCATCACCACCTTAAGTCCCACTTTCTCTGCCCTCGCGCAAGCCTCTAAGTTGACGATTCCTTCCTGCATCCAAATGACTCTTGCTCCTCTTTGAATTGCTTGCTCCACGATGGGTGGAACGTCTTCTGATTTCCGGAAGATGTCGACAACATCAATTTCAACTTCCTTTGGAATTTCTGTGAGGCTGTGATAAACCTTCGCTCCTAATATTTCTTCTCCATCGGGCCGGACAGGGATGATCCGGTATCCCTTTGCTTGAAGATAGGCTGCCACAATGTAACTGGGACGGTCCGGCTTGGGAGAAATTCCCACAACAGCCACTGTCTTGTATTTGTTCAAGGTATCCTTTATTTCCTCCTCTTTCACGGTTTCCCTCTTTGAATCATTTGGGCTTTATGCCTAATCATGCTATTGAGTGTTTTTGTCAGTTCTGGATTCCCGTTTTCACGTACTCTATGCGCTATGTTCTTTGCCCCATGCGATTTTCCAAGAAATTAGAGTTTCCTTCTTACGCCATCAAGGGCCATCGGTTTTGGGTTCCGGCAGAATTCTTCTTATTACTTCTCCTGAGGAGGTTCCTTCTCTTTTCAGCCTCAGCGTTTCCATAGGAGCTGGAGCGTTTCCATCCGTATAGGCTTCCAAGACGGTCTCTTTCGAGTCTCCCATGGCAGGGAGACCCGTTTCGAGATCGACCCTCACCAGGGTGATTCCTGGCGGTACTTTGAAGGGCTCAGCCGGTATTTCCCGGAAGGCCCTTTCCATGAAGGAGATCCATATGGGAAGGGCTGCGCGGGCCCCTGTTTCGTTCTTCCCCAGAGAGGTCTTATCATCGAAACCCACCCACACGGCAGCGAGAAGGGAAGGGTTATATCCGATGAACCATGCATCGGTATAATCGCTTGAAGTCCCTGTTTTCCCAGCGACCGGGCGTCCGAGAACCTTCGCCCTCTGTCCTGTCCCGTGCTGGACCACCCCTTCAAGGAGATGGGTCATGACAAAGGCATGCTGGGGAGAGATCACCCGTTCCTTGAGAGAGGAAGCAGGTGTTTCCAAACTTTCTTCGGTTTCTTCCTTTTCTTCGAACTCAACATAGGGATCGTTCTCTTCGAGCACCTCTCCCTTCATGGTCACAATCTTACGGATGAAGACTGGCTTAACTTTATCCCCTCCGTTTGCAAAGACTCCAAAGGTGGAGGCCAACTCCAGCAAGGATACTTCTGATGTGCCGAGGGCGACCGAAAGATTTCTTTTGACCGGAGATTCGATACCCAATTTTTTGATGAATTTCAGGGCGTAACCCATGCCGATGTCTTCAAGAATCTTGACGGTGACAACATTCCGGGAGTGGGCGAGGGCGTTCCGAAAGGTGATCGGCCCCATGTAGTTTTTATCATAGTTCTTAGGAGCCCAGTAAGTCCCGCCATCGTGGTCCGAGTACTCGACCGGCGAATCCATGAGGATGGTTGAGGGAGTATAGCCCTTCTCAACCGCTGCCGCATAAATGAGAGGTTTGAAAGCGGACCCGGGTTGCCTTCGGGAAGTGATTGCGCGATTAAATTGACTCTCACTGAAATCCCGGCCTCCGATCATTGCTTTGACATGTCCGGTATTAGGATCGATGCAGAGGAGAGCTCCTTGAACCAAAGGGTCTTGTTCAAGGGAAAGAATGGGGGGATCATCTTTCTTGGGTGGCTCTTTAACCCGGACCTGGACCACGTCTCCGGGCCTAAGCAGACCCGATGGGTCCTTCATTTTTCCAGGCTTAAAATTCGATCCGGGTTTGACTGTAAGGGCCCAGGTCATTTCCGGGTAAGGGAGAATACCCTTTCGATCCCCCACCCAAACCGCATAAGACTTCTTGGCATCGTCCTTCGATAGGATCACGGCTTCGTGAATCTCGTGTCGAGAGAGGGAGGGCAAAGATCCCTTCTTTTTAGAAAGGGAGGCGATTTCATCAGAAGAAAGCGTCCGGATGGGACCTCGAAACCCCTGCCGTTTATCGAGTTCTCTCAGCCCTGTTTCGACGGCTCTTTGGGCTGCTCTTTGAAGGGAAAGGTCCAGGGTTGTATAGATCCTGAGACCCTCCTGATAGAGTTTCTCCTTCCCGTATTTTCTCTCCACATGATGACGAATGAATTCTGTAAAATACGGCGCTTTACTGAAATAGGCGCTTTCCCGGGACTGCAATTTGATGGGGGCCCGAAGGGCTCGGTCCTTCTGTTCTTGAGTGATGAAACCCAATTCAGTCATACGGCCAAGAACATAGGTCTGCCGGTTTTTAGCCCGGTGGAGATTGTTGATGGGGGAATAACGGCTGGGGGCTTTGACCAGACCTGCCATCATTGCCATCTCGGCAAGGTTGAGTTGTTCTGTCTTTTTATTGAAATAACTCTCTGCGGCTGCCTCGACGCCATAAGCCCCGTTGCCGAGATAGATATTGTTCAGATAGAGGGAGAGGATCTCTTCTTTGGTCAGATTGTGCTCCAGTCCGAAGGCATAAGCCACTTCCTTCAATTTTCGAAGAAGGCTTCTTTTGGGGGTGAGAAAGAAGGTTTTGGTGACCTGCTGGGTGATGGTGCTT
>DATIGG010000100.1:0-9770 GCA_035454825.1 Thermodesulfobacteriota bacterium
AGAGCCATGGATTTTCTGTCGTAAGAGACTTCGTTGGTCACGGGATTGGTCGAGACCTTCATGAAGAACCCCAGATTCCCAATTTCGGGCCCCCTCACCAAGGCCCTAGGTTAGAGAGAGGGATGGTCTTCGCTTTAGAGCCCATGGTGAACGAAGGCACGTATGAGGTTAGAATTCTCTCCGACGGCTGGACCGTGGTAACGGCGGACGGGAAACGCTCCGCCCATTTTGAGCACACGATTGCCATCACCGATGGAGAAGCAGAGATTCTGAGTACGCTTTGATACCAGTTAAAAATTCATTGCAAAATAATCAGTTAGCAATGTTCAATTAGCAATTTAATATAATGCTAATTTTGAAATGTTAATTTTGCAATTTGCATTTATCTTTATAGTACTATAATTTATATTTGAATTTCCTGAGCAGTTCTTTCCTCCAGGCGACACCCTCCTCTTTCTCGATCCCTTTGGGCGAGGAGCCGTCGATCACGCCGAGGACGCCTCTGCCCTGTTCGGACTGGGCCAGGATAACTTCCACAGGGTTTGCCGTAGCGCAGTAAAGGGTACAGACTTCCTGGCACATCTTGATGGCATTGAGGACATTGATCGGAAAGGCATCTTTCAGCACAATGATAAACGTGTGTCCTGCTCCGATCTTTGCTGCATTCTTCATGGCAGCTTCCTTCATTGCCTCATCATTTCCTTCTCCCCGGACGAGGCAATGACCGGAAGCCTCACAGAATGCAATGCCGAATTTGGAATTTGGAATCGTTCCTATCATGATCTCATAGAGATCCTCCACCGTTTTTATGAAATGCGTCTGCCCGAAAATGATGTTACATCCTTCCGGAATCTCCAGTCGCTCGACCTTCAGCTCCATACGCTGCCTCCTCAAGTGGCAAAGTGGGTATAAATCGAAGCACCTGCCTGCGCGTAGCCGCTTCGGCGAAGGCAGGGATTTCGCTATCACGCGTGTCGGATTTCGGATTTATAAACTGCGAACCCTTTCTGGTTCCGGCTGTGCCCTATGCCCTTGGCTATCATGAGCCGCATCGAACAAGAAGAACCGGTTTGGCTGAGTGTCGGAGAATTTTCTCAGCCACGCTTCCAAGGAGAAAACGCTTAATGCCACTCCGGCCGTGGGTGGTCATGGCAACCATGTCAACATCCTTCTGAGAAGCGTGGTCCAGAATTTCTTCCGCATCATCTCCATACCGGACATGACTGTCTGCATTAAATCCCTTGGCTTTCAGCTGGTCCTCTATCTTTTTTAAGTATTCCTCTGCCTTTCGGACAACCGCCACCTCAGCGTCCGTTGGATCCACACCCGGGAAGGTATGAGCATAGACGACTTGCAGGAGGTGGATACTGGCCTTGAGATCCTTCGCAAGCTTTTCGACCTTAGGAAGAATCATTTCAGCACACTCTGATCCATCCAGTGGGACAAGGATATTCTCAAATTTTTCCATTGAATTTCCCTCCTCCGATAAATTTTCTTGACTTAATTATATTTCACCTTTTCTTCCTAAATCAACAGAAATCTATCTGTGAGTCCTTTCGTTCTAATCAGGCCATAATTGTGCAGACACCAATGACCAAATCCCTTCTCTCCTTCCTTTACAAAGGGAACAAATCCCCCTCTTTGGCAAATGGTTCGACGAGGCTCACCATCCTGAGCTTGTCGAAGGAGAGGGGTTAGGGGTAATACTGTTCAGTTGAGTAAAAACCGTTCACCCTGAGCCTGTCGAAGGGTGGGTAATTGAACCGTTCATGCTTCGACAAGCTCAGCACGAACGGCTTATGTGAACAGCATTGGGGTTAGGGGAGATTTTCCGGTAAATATGTCTTCTCAATTATGGGCTCCTTTGGCATACTCTTATTTTGTAGATGGCATATACTACTTGATGGGGGTGACGCGGCCGTCAGTCATTTTGATGAGAACTGAAGGGGTGAGTTTGAAGACGGCATGAGGACTCCCTGCTGCAGCCCAGATCTCGCCGTATTGCAGCAAATCTTCATCGATAAAGATTTCTAACTTCTCGATATGGCCTATAGGAGGAACTCCGCCAATTACAAAACCGGTATGCTGCCGGACAAAATCAGCATCTGCCTTCCCAATAGGTTCCGAGACTAGTTCAGCTATCCTCTTTTCATTGACCCGGTTTGGGCCACTCGCAACCACTAAGATAGATCTGTTCGTTTGCTTTCCCTGAAAGACAAGGGATTTAGCGATCTGCTCCACCCGGCAGCCTACTGCCTGAGCTGCCTCGACCGAGGTTCGGGTGGTTGCCTGCAATTCCACGATCTGAATCGAAAAGCCAAGGGCCGTTAGCGCATCCTGAACCTTCTGCACACTTGGACTCAATGCGTTTGTCATGCCTTTCCCTCAATTTTTGTAATTTCTTTTGGACCATTCCACGCTGTCGCGATTGGATGATTTGTCTATTTCTATGATTAGGTCAGATTTCACCCAACGTGAAGTCCCCCCTCACCCTGGCCCTCCCCCTCCGAGGGGGGAGGGGAAGGCGCCGCCGTCCAGAGCCGCAATTCAGAGTTCCAGGTCAGGAATGGGGCTTTGGCGCCGGACGGTGGGGGAGGACCAATCATGTTCTTTTTTATGCACCTATTAAAAGACAACGTTAAGGTTAATTCTAACGCGTTCTAATCACTGAATGTAGTATAGGCCTTTATGGCCGCAAAAAGGACGGGCACGAGGCCATTTACTCCAGATCACTTCTCCCGTTTGTATTAGTCAATTGTATTTCTGCTTTTGCACTAAATCTATTGGACTTAGGGGGAAAAGTCAATGAAGATCTTTCAGATAAAAATCAGATAGGAGGAGAGACATGACAAGTGCTTTACAAGGGAAAAATTTGTTAATGCCGAAACTTGTGATAGCGCATTGTCAAAGGAGGTTCACACCGATAACTTCCACCTACAAGGCTTTCATGCCGGAAACAAAAGAAAACTAACGATTTCCAATCGAAAGTGAGTAATCAGGTCTCATGATAGAAAAGGATGCCTCTTCGACATGCCTTCAACTCGAGTATCTGGCTGAACGACAGTACATCCTAAGCATTTCTGGTCATAGCTTTCGGTATCCACCATACATCTCAGGTTCTTATAAGCGTCCGAATTCCAGATCTCCCAGAGACCTCTTTGATATATATTTTCATTAGCCGCCTTGCCGTCACAACACATACAGACATCTCCTTGCGTGGACACGTGGAAAAAAGTGAACGGGGATGTGCATCTTTGCCGGTCAATGCTCAGGTCTTCGGCCATTAATAACAGAATGACTTCAATTCCTCTGGATCGGCCATAGACAATAGCTTCCTCAAGGAACGGTAAAACATAATCTCTATTGGAATAAACGTCTTGATCCCAAAAGTTAAAGTTCGGGTTCCTTGGAACAGCCCTCAGAGGCAGAATAGAGCAAGAAGGAATACCTGCTTCGATACAGGCATCGATGATTTGTTTGAGTTGGCCAGCATTATTTCTCATCAAGACCGTTGTCAACCGAACCTGAGGGTTCTGCACCCCAATTTTTCTTTTCCGGTCCTGCAAATTCTTTAGGTTGGTTACAACCTGGGCAGCTTCCAAATGGCCAAATTCATTATCATAACCATCAAATGAGACTTCCATGAAATCCAATGCGGATTGAATCAACTTGTCGATGTTCTTATCGGATAAGAGAGTTCCGTTAGAGGTAAGGGCGACAGTGCCTGCCTTATTCATGCTTTTGGCCAGCGCGATTATTTCATATAGTTGTGGATGCATTAGCGGCTCCCCGTAACCAGAAAAATAAATTGTCTTGGCAGTTACTAAAAATGACGAAAGTTTTTCTATGGCTTCCATGGGGAAATCCGGATGAGAGGGCATGGTGAAACCAGGGATAGAGTGGCCACACATTTTGCAATTAGAGTTGCATCGCCAGGTTGTCTCAATATTGATGAGCTCCGGGCCCTGACTGAGATGGTACGCATCTCCGGGGTTGCCTATCGGAAATCGCTCCCAGTTGCGACGATAAAACATATCATACTCACTAATTGTCAACCTTTATTTTTGAGGGCTCCGCGGCGGTTTCATAACTAATACCTATAGCTCTCGTCTTTTCCTGACAAAGGGTTTCGTTTTACCCGGTCGATCAATTTGGTCTAACTTGTATCATAGAATTATCGGACATGTCAATCAAATTGCTAAGAGGACATCCCAACAAATTTCAACATGGACAAGACGACCGCAGATGGGAAAAATCAGCTTGTCGATTTCCATTTGAACTGTTGCATTGTGGGATAAAAATGGAAAAAGAACATTACAGGAAGAAATATTTTCCTCTAATTTTTTGATTTTGCAAATGTCTTGACTTCGATTTCTTTTCCATCGGTGATTACCGTGATGGCTCCATGACGATCGGTTCTGAATATCTTGGAACCGATTTGACGATACCTTCTCATGACCTCAGGGTTTGGGAGGTGGCCGATATTTCTTTCACCCACGCTGAGGATGGCATAAATGGGTTTTACCCTCTCGAGAAAGGCAGTACTACTCGACGAGGCGCTTCCATGGTGAGGAATTTTTAGAAGATCGGACTTAATCAGATAGCCTTCTCTCATCATCCGATACTCAGCATCCTGTCCAATATCAGCTCCGAGAAGAAAACTGACATTTCTAAACTGAATCCTCATGACAAGGGAGGAGTTGTTGATCAGGTTACGATCGTGACTCACCCTGTCTATTTCAGCTATCTTGGGAGGATTCAAGAACGAAACCCTGACTCCTTCAACCTCAAGAGGAGGGATTCTGTCGTTTAGAACAAAACTCTCAATTTTTCTCTTCTCAAGAGTCTTCTCGAGATGAAGATGGGATTCAGAACCTGTTCGAAGACCCATGCTCCAGAACTGGCCAATTCTGAAGTGAGAGGCGATGAAGTCTAAGCCCTTCAGGTGATCGGGATCAGGGTGAGTGAGGACAAGATAGTCAATTCCCCGGATCTTCTGATTCCACAAAAAAGGAGCGATGACATTCTTACCCATATCGAAACGGTCGTCGTAAGAACCGCCTCCATCGATCAACATTCGTCTCCCCTTCGGGTATTCGACAAGAATAGAATCCCCATGGCCCACGTCGAGGAAGGTGAGGGTAAGATCCCTTCTAAATCGGTCTTTGAGATTCCAATAGGCGAGGTCAAGGACAAGAACGAAACAAAACCCAATCCACAGATACCGGACCTTTCCTGTTTTTCTAAGATGAACAGCCGAAAATAGCAGGAAATAGAAGAGGACAATCTCAAGAGCTGTCGGTGTTGAGACAAAAAACGAGGCGAAGGGGAGAGAGGAAAAAAAGGCAATGACCTTGAGAAGGATCAGGGTGATAAATTGATTGATGTGGATCAGAAGGACCGCTAAAGGGTGAGAGAGGAATGAAAAGAGGGAAGCAATCAGGGCCAGAGGGACGATGAGAAACCCCACCCAGGGAATGACAAAGAGGTTGGTAATCAGCCCAATCGGTGAAATCCGATTGAAATGGAGGGTCACAAAAGGGGCGGTTCCAAGGATGGCGACTCCGCTGACAAGGAGAGAGAGCTTCAGATAGTTTAAGGCTCTCTGTTTCCAGGATAGTTCGGTTGGGAATAAGGGTTCCGCTCCTTTGAGTCTTTTCAGAATCCTTGGTACCATGTAAAGGATCGAGAACACAGCGAGAAAAGAGAGTTGAAAAGAGACGTCAAAAAGAGAGGGGGGTGAGACCATGAGGATGAGAAAGGCGGCGAGAGCGAGGGTGTGAAGCAGGTTTCTTTCCCGGTCCAACAGAATCGAGATCAGAAAGATGAGAACCATGATCATCGCCCGGATGACGGAGATCCCTCCGCCTGCAATAAAGGCATAGAAAATAATACAGGGAATCGTCAAACCCGCAGCCCATTTTTTAACAGAGAGCGTCAGGAGGAGGTATTCGGAGCGCTTTAGAATCCAGATCAGGAGAGAGAAAGAAAGAAGGGCTACGATACCGAATTGATCGCCCGAGATAGCCAGAAGATGGGCTGTTCCCGTGAGGATAAAATGTTCCTTCACCTTTTCGGGGATGTTCCCCTGCTCTCCCAGGACAAGGGCTTCGAAAATTCCGGAGCAGGGAAGTTGAGAATGCTTTTGCAGGAAATGGCGGAGATGATCTCTCCAACGCTCCATCTGAAGGAGCAGGGGATTGCTAAATTCCTCACCGATTTTAACCCAACCGTTCTTTGCCAACAGAAATCCAATCGTGTGAACCTGCTCAAAGGCAAGGTGGCGCTCGTACGAGAATGAGCCGGGATTACGAAATCCGCGGGGGGAATGAAGCCGGGAGATAAATCGAAGGCGGTCCCCTACCCGGAAGGCTCCCGCGTCATCTTTCAAAAAGAGAAGGAGAGGCCCCTCTACCGAGAGAGGGCGGTCTGGAAAGATGGCCTTTTCGGATTGGATCAACAGTTGAGTGCTTTCCTGAGAGCGGTGGGGGATACGGTCGACGATCCCTTCTACGGTGATTCGATCGACGCCAATGAATCGGGAGATGTGAGAAGGAGAATGTGAGGGATGAAGATAAAGATGAATAGAGAAAATTCCAAGGATAAAGAAGAAGAAAGCGATGGTCCATGAGCCCCATCGAGGTTTCTTCACGATCATCAGGAGGATCCACAGGCCGGAGAGGATCAGAAGAAAAAGGATCAGACGTTGAGAAGACAAAGAAAGATCAAAAGAGCCTAAATAGATTCCTAAGGTGTAAGCAACAAAGACAGGAATGAGGGGAAGGCGAAATACCCCTTTCATTCAGGCCCCGAAGGGATCAGCCATGGAGCAATTGGCGGGTGACAAAGAGCCGTTGAATCTGATTGGCTCCTTCGTAGACCTGTGTCACTTTGGCATCCCGCATCATCCTCTCCACCGGATAATCCTTCATGTATCCGTATCCTCCAAGGATCTGGACGGCGTCGGTGGTCACTTTCATGGCTACATCCGTGGCATAGAATTTCGTCATGGCAGAAAGTCTTTCCTGTTCTTCCTGTTTATCATCGATATGAGCAGCGGTCTGGTAGACGAGGGCCCGTGCAGCTTCTATTTGAGTGGCCATATCGGCAATCATAAACTGGATGGCCTGGAAGGAGGTCAGGGGTTTCCCGAACTGCATCCGTTCTTTGGCATAGTGAATCGCAAAATCGATGGCTCCTTGAGCGATGCCGATCGCATGGGCACCCATGGCTACTCTTGAACGATTGAGTGTCCTCGTGGCGATCGTCCAGCCCTCTCCTTCTCTGCCAAGACGGTTTTCCTCGGGAACCCTGCAATTTTCAAAGATCACATCAGTCATAACGACTCCCCTCAACCCGATCTTCTCGTCACGTTTTCCAAAGCCAAGCCCTGGAGTTCCCTCCTCGACCACGAAGGCAGAGAGTCCTTTATGGCCTTGATCTGGATGAGTCATTGCAAAGACCGAGTAGAATTGAGCGACCCCTCCATGAGTGACGAAACTTTTTTGACCCTTGAGGAGATAAGCAGGCCCCTGTTTTTCAGCCTTCATTTTGAGAGAGGATGCCTCCAGCCCGCAGTCGGGTTCGTTCAGGGCAAATGCGGCTAAGCTGTTCCTTTCCGCAATCGGGCTGAAGAACCTCTCTTTTTGAGATGGATTTCCTCCCAGGAGAATGGGCATCGACCCAATCCCCTGGGCAAGAATGATAAGGGCTGAAGAACCACAGACCTTTGCGATCTCTTCAATCACCATGCAAAAAGAGGTAATATCGCCCCCCGTTCCACCATATTCCTCTGGAATGAGGATGGAAAGAAGCCCCTGCTTTCCAAGGGTATCGAGAAGGTCCCTTGGAAATTCTCCGGTGGCATCGATCTCAGCGGCCCTGGGCTGAATGCGCTGAGCGGTTTTGACGGCCACCTCCCGAAACAGTTGCCTCTCATTGTCGATCGTCTTCATAAAGATCTCCTCCAAAAGCAATTACCAGGGAGATGTCTAAAGATAAAACAATTAAGACAAAATATAAAACCTTTGTCAAGAAAAACGTGGAAACAGGATGAGACAGATTGGAGAAAATATTACAGAAATGACAAAAAATTGCAAAAAAAAAGTATTTGACTTTGTTATGTAAAAGGATATAATAAATTTTCCGAAAATATTTAATGGAAGGAGGGGGAAGATGGATGCCTGGGATTAAGATAAGGGAAAATGAATCCTTTGAGAACGCGCTCAAGCGGTTTAAGAAACAGTGCGAAAAGACTGGTATTTTATCAGAAGTTCGGAAGCGCGAGCATTACGAGAAGCCCAGTATCAAGCGAAAAAAGAAAGCACTGGCTGCCAAAAAAAGGGTCATGAAACGAATGAGAAAATTGGCAGAAAGGGGATAAAAAATGAATTTGGAGGAAAGGCTCATCAAAGAGATGAAGGAGGCCATGAAATCCAATGATAAGTTGCGCCTTTCTGCCATCCGGATGATACGTTCGACCGTCAAGAACAAGGAAATTGAAGTTAGAAAACCGTTGGATGACGGAGAAATTCAGAGAGTGATCCAAGGAATGGTCCGAAGAGGGGAGGAATCCCTTGAACAGTTTAAATCAGGCGGAAGGACGGACCTTGTTGAAAAAGAAAACAAGGAGATCGAGGTTTTAAAGTCCTTTCTGCCTCAATCCCTGACCCAGGAAGAGATGCTCAAGATCATCGATCAAGCGATAGAAGAAACCCAAGCCACCTCCTTGAAAGACTTAGGAAAAGTGATGAAGTCCGTCATGCCAAAAGTACAGGGGAAAGCCGATGGGAAGCTCATCAACGAACTCGTAAAGGGAAGGCTTTCCCTGTAGTTTCCTCCTTCACCATTTATTCGATTCCTACAATACTGACATGATTTATGGATGATCGTTCCCTCCGGGCTCTGGAATTCTTTCAATTACTGGATATTCTGAAAGAATCTTGTGTCTCCCCATTAGGCAGAAAACGATGTGAAACTCTGAGGCCTTCCAGAGATCTCTCCTGGATCCGATTAAAATTGGTGGAGGTCCTTGAGCTCAAGGCGATCTTGGAAATCGTTGGCGACATTCCGATCCAGGGGCTCAAAGACATTGAAGAAGTCCTGAAGCGATTAGAGGTCGAGGGATCGGTTCTCAATGTCCAGGAGCTGATCGATATTTATAAACAGATCGAATTATGCCGGGGCCTTCGACGATTCTTTGAAAAGCCTGACCCATCGATTGCCTCCCACCTTCAGGAAAAGATCTCAAGGCTTTCCAGCCAAAAGGTCCTTGCAAAAGAGATCCTTCAAACCATCAGCCCGAAGGGTGAGATCCTCGACAAGGCAAGCCCTCTTCTTTCAGAGATCCGGCAGCAATTGAAGACCGTCCGAGAGAAGGTTCAGGCGGTTCTCGAACATTTTCTCCGTCAAGAAGAGTGGCAATCCCTCCTTCAGGAACAGCTCATCACCCTGAGAAACGGAAGATATGTCCTCCCGGTCAAATCAAATTATAAGAATCGGCTGGAAGGGATCGTCCACGATCAATCCCACAGCCGGATGACGATCTTTTTCGAGCCCTTCCAGGTTGTGGCGTATAATAATGAAATCAATCTCCTTGCAGGAGAAGAGAAAGAGGAGGAATATCGGATCCTGGCTGACCTTTCGATGAAGGTGAGGCAAGAGATCCACGCCTTGGAGGCAGACTTCGAGATCCTGGGGGATCTCGACCTCCTCTATGCAATGGCCAGACTTTCTGGGCTGCTGAAGGGAATTGAACCCTGTCTGAGCGA
>DATIGG010000101.1:0-10005 GCA_035454825.1 Thermodesulfobacteriota bacterium
ATCAAAGACCTTCGTTTGAGTTGGCAAGGTTCATCCTTTCTCAGCCCTTCCCCCTATTTAGCAAAGAGGGGGGTTTGGAAGCTATTCTTAGACTGAAGATCCATGAGGTAGAGGGCAGGGTTTTCGATCATCTTTTTAATGGTCTGGAGAAATCTGCCAGCCACTGCGCCATCAATGATCCGGTGGTCAGCCGAAAGACCGACCGTTACCATTTTCTTTAGCTTAACCACTCCGTTTTCAAGGGTGAGTTGATGCTGGATCTTACCCACAGATAAAATACCGGACTGGGGAGGATTGATGATGGCAGTGAAAAAAGTGACATCGAAACCGGAGAGGCTTGTGATGGTAAATGTTCCTCTTTCAATTTCGGCAAGGACCAGTCTCCCTTCTCTTGCCCGGCCGACCAGATCTGTCCTCAGCCTCGCAATCGATTCGAGACTCAACCCGTCGGCCTTAGGAATCGCTGGGACGATCAATCCCTCATCAAGAGCAACGGCAAGGCCCACGTTAATCTCAGGATGAATATGGATTTCGTCGCCCTTGATACTGGCATTGAATAATGGAAATTGACGGATGGCCAGAGCCACAGCCTTGAGAAAAAAATCGTTGATGGACAGGCGAACCCTGAACCGTTTTTCAAATTCCTCCAGGATCGATTCCCGCAGATGAAGGACCGCCTCCATATTCACCTCTGAAAAAAGGTAGATATGGGGGGCTGTGAAGGCGCTCTCCGAGAGACGTCTGGCAATGACCTGCCGCATCCTGCTCATGGGCAGGATCTGCTGAGAAAAAGCTGCTCCCTTGCCTGAAGGACTTGCTTCTTTCAATATTTCCATAACATCTTCCTTCATGATCCGGGCCCCGGCCCCTGTTCCTTGAACGTCCCTTAAAGAAACGTGAAATTCTTCTGCAACCTTGCGGGCCAGGGTAGTAACTTTTTGAGGCCTTTTCTCTGAGGTTTGAGATGCCAGGTAAGTCTCCACGTCCTTCTTCATGATCGTGCCATGGGGACCTGTCGGTGTCACAAGGGAAAGATCAATTCCCTTTTCTTCAGCCAGTTTCCTGGCTGTCGGAACAGCCTTAGCAGGCAGGCAAGCCTTTTCGGCCCGCGATGTAACCGGGCCAGTGGGGGCTGCTGCTCCAGACAGGAAATCTCTTGATTGCTGGCGATAAGAATCAGGGATTGTCTCTCCCTCGCCCAAAATCAAAGCGACCAGATTCGTTATGGGAACTTCAGACCCTTCAGGATAGAGAACAGCCCCCAGAATACCTGACGCAGGTGAAACAATCTCCGTGATAACCTTATCGGACTCGACTTCGAGAAGAGGCTCTCCCTTCTTCACCTGATCGCCCTCTGATTTGAACCAGGAGATAATTTTAACTTTCTCAACGACAACCCCGAAGGCTGGAATAATTACTTCTGTGGCCACTCTTTGCTCCTCCGGTCCTCCCTACCCACCGCTCATGCTTCAAGCATGCTCATCACTTCTTTCACAATCCTCTGTTCGTCTGGTATCACGAAATTTTCCAGTTTCTTGCTATAAGGGACCGGGACATCTAAAGATGCCACACGCCGCACAGGGCTGATCAGGTATTCGAAACCTTCCTCCGCCGTGATGGCGGCAACCTCAGCGCCAAACCCACTCGTTCTGCAACCCTGATGAACAACGAGCAATCGTCCTGTTTTTTGGACGGAGGCGAGAATCGTTTTCTTATCGAAGGGGTTTAACGTACAAGGATCGATCACCTCGATCTGGATGCCATACTTCTCAAGCTCTCTTGCAGCATTCAAGGCCCTATGGACCATTAGAGAGGTAGCCACAACGGTGAGGTCCTTCCCCTCTCTCATAATCTCAGCTTGACCAAAGGGAACAAGATATTCCTCTTCGGGAACGACTCCCTTTGTACGCATCAGTTGCTGGTGCTCAAAGAGCATCACCGGATTATCATCCCGGATGGCGGTTTTCAGAAGTCCTTTCGCGGTGTATGGAGTCGAAGGCATGGCAATCTTAAGCCCGGGAACGTGGGTAAACCAGGCTTCAAGGGATTGGGAATGCTGGGCAGCGATCGATCGCAGGCCTCCCAGGGTTGTCCGTATGACGAGTGGAACTTTGATATTTCCACCGAACATGTAACGAATCTTGGCTGCCTGATTCACAATTTGATCCATCGCCAGCGCCGTAAGATCGCAGAACATCAGCTCGGCCACTGGCCGCATGCCAGTAATGGCTGCTCCTAAGGCAAACCCGATGATGGCATTTTCGCTGATGGGTGTATCGCGGACTCTCTCGTCTCCAAATTCCTTCCACAGCTTTGGGATAGCCACGTAGATTCCCCCAAAGCGACCGACGTCTTCGCCCATCACAAAGACCCGCTCGTCCCGGTTCATCTCTTCCGTCAGGGCCTCTGTAATCGCCTCTGCATAAGTAATCTCCTTCATTCTGATTCTCCCTCACATGGAGTAAAGTCCCTTTAAAGCATCCTCAGGCTCGGGTTCCGGGCTATCCTTGGCAAACTGGATCGCCTCTTCGAGCTCTTTTCGAATCTCTTCTTCCAACGCGGTAAAATCGGCTTCTTTCAGGATGCCTTCTTCGAAAAGCCGCTTTCGAAAGCGTTCAATCGGGCAGTCCGTTATCCACTCTTCAGTCTCATCTCTTGAGCGATAAGTATAGGTACGGTCAGCTTCTCCTTCGTAATGGCCCCGCCAGCGATAGGTCTTACACTCCATAAGCGTCGGGCCTTCCCCTCGCCGGGCACGATCCACAGCCTCGCGGGCTGCCCCGGAGACGGCCAGCACGTCATTGCCATCCACCTTGCATCCTTCGATTCCATAAGACGACTTCCGAAGGTAGTAATCCACGATCGAGCCTGCCCGGTGCTGGGCCACAGAGATTGCATACTGGTTATTCTCGCAGACGTAAATCACAGGGAGCTTCCAGAGGGCAGCGAGATTGAGGCTTTCATGGAAAGCTCCCTGATTACATGCGCCGTCCCCGAAGAAACAGGCCACCACCTGGTCCGTGCGACGCATCTTGATCGACAAGCCAGCTCCTCCTGCAATCGGCATCCCTGCTCCCACGATGCCGTTGGCTCCGAGAATTCCGATTTCGAAGTTGGCGATATGCATCGAGCCTCCCTTGCCTTTGCAGTAACCTGTCGTCCTCCCGAAAAGCTCCGCCATCATGAAGCGAAGTTCACCTCCCTTGGCAATGCAGTGGCCATGGCCTCGATGGGTGGACGTGATATAGTCGTCCCTGCGGAGATTCGCACAGACTCCTGTGGCTACAGCCTCCTCACCAATATAAAGATGGACGACGCCCATCACCATCTGCCGGGCGTAGAGATCTACGACCTTTTCTTCGAACCGCCGGATCCGCAGCATGGTCCGATACATTTCGATCATCTTTCGGGGATCGAGATCCATTATTCCTCCTCCGTTTTCGAAATTTCACTTCATTATTCCACAGATTTCATAAAATTCCAATAAGACTCTCTCTTGACATGCCGTCAGAGTCACATCTAAATTGGCACTTGTCTTTCATCCAATCCACGGTATTGTAATAATTTGGGAAAGCAGTTATGAAATGTTGAATTGTTCCGGAACCAATCAGGTCAACAGACCAATTGAACCATCACGTCAGATTAGGATGTAAAAATTCGAACAAAAGGAGGAGTATGATGAAAAAGACAAGGCGAGATTTTTTGAAGGTGGCAGGAGCGACCGCTCTGGGTGCTGGAGCTGTATTAGCGGGGACAAAAAAAACCCACGCCCAAGCCAAAACATTTAAATGGAGAATGGCAACCAGCTGGCCAACAGGTCAACCGCTCTATAATGACATGGCAAAAGTCCTTCCGGACGTCGTTAAGAAGATGAGCGGGGGGCGTCTGCAGATCGATATCTTTCCCGCGGGTGCGATTGCCCCAGCTCTTGAGATTGTGGACGCGGTAAGAAGAGGAGTTTGCCAGATGGGCCATTCATGGCCTGGATACGATATTGGGATCCACGCGGGGTCATGCCTCATTGGTGGATTTGCTGGGAGCCCAAATTCAGAGGTGATGATCCACTGGATGTACCAGAGTGATGGCTACAAACTCTGGCACGATTTTCGCCTCGACAAATTCAATGTCATCGCCTTCCCGGGTGGCTTAAGACCAACTGAGGTCTTCGCCCATTCTCATAAGCCCATAAAAAATCTTGAGGATTTGAAGGGAATCAAGTTCCGTACCGTGGGTGCCTGGGCAGATATCCTTCCAAAGCTTGGGGCTTCGGTCGTCACGCTTCCTGGAGGAGAGGTATTGCCGGCTTTAGAGCGGAAGGTGATCGATGCAACCGAGTGGGCCACACCAGGAGAGAACCTGCCCATGGGTCTACACGAGATTGCCAAATATATTATCATCCCCGGAGTTCATCAACCCAGTGCCCCATTTGAATATTTCATTAATCCAAAAGCCTGGGACGAACTCCCGGATGACTTGAAGGCTATGGTGGAAGAGGCAGCCAAGATTACAACGCTTATGTCCTGGACGAAGATCGGTGTCCTTGATATTCCGGCCTTCGAAACCTTTAAGAAGCGGGGCAACATTATCATGGAACTCTCCCCAAAGGTCCAGAGCGAGGCGAGAAGATTGGGATATGAGTGGGCCGACCAGCAGATCGCAAAGGCCAAAGACGACTGGTTCAAAAAGCTCTGGGAATCTCAGAAATCATTTGCCGAGAAGTGGAAGAACGTGGAGCGAAACCGAACCCTCCACTATGAATCATAAGGCGGATGCCCCTCGTCCTTCCCTCAACTGAGGGGAGGATGAGGGATGATTCAATAGAGGCCTGGCAAGATAAGACCGTACAAGAATGCCGGGCCAGTTTTTTTGAGCTCTGGAAACGAGGATTCAATGTTATGGACAGGTTTCTGAAAGCAATCGATGCCCTCAGTATCTGGACCGGCAAAGGGATTGCTTGGATCATCCTTCCCAATGTATTGGCCCTTGTCTACGAATTCTTTGCTCGATATATCCTTGGACAGCCTACCATCTGGTCCTATGAAGTGACCTACTTCCTCTATGGTTCCCATTTTCTGCTGGGCGCAGCCTACACCCTCCATCTTAAATCCCATATTCGGATCGATATTTTCTATCAGAAGATTTCACCCCGTGGCCGGGCCATCGTCGATACCCTCGGGTATCTGATCTTCTTCTTTCCGGTCATGTTGCTCCTCCTCTATGCAGGAGGCGAATTCACCCTTCAATCTTTTGAAATGAATGAGAAGTCGGGGCTTAGCCCCTGGCGCCCGTACCTCTATCCTTACAAGGCAGCTATCGTGATCGCGATCTTCCTCCTCTTTCTCCAGGGAATTGCTGAATTCATTCGAAACGTATCCTATGCGCTCAAAGGAAACGAGATATGAGTGGAGAGTATTTACCCCTGCTGATGTTCCCCTGCATGATCGTATGTGTCTTTGCTGGATTTCCCGTAGCCTTCTGTCTCATGGGAATTTCCCTTATCTTTGGAATCATTGGCTTTGGATCGAGCCTTCCCCCGATGCTGATACGGCGCGTCTACGGGATGGCAGACAACTATGTCCTTGCGGCTGTTCCGCTCTTCATCTTTATGGGGACTATGCTGGAGCGCTCCGGGATTGCCAAGCGACTCTTTGAAGCCATCAGCATCTGGACGGGTCGGATAAGGGGCGGGCTGGCA
Source organism: Thermodesulfobacteriota bacterium (assembly GCA_035454825.1). Taxonomy (GTDB): domain Bacteria; phylum Desulfobacterota; class BSN033; order BSN033; family UBA1163; genus DATIGG01. The sequence continues at coordinate 5,696 of DATIGG010000101.1, forward strand.
ATTGCAACCATCCTGATGTGCACCATCATTGCTGCCTGTACGGGGATCATTGGGGCGTCTGAGGTTATGGTAGGGGTGATGGCTATTCCAGCCATGCTGAAGCGAAATTACAACCACTCTCTTATCTGCGGAACAATCTGCGCTGGCGGGGCCCTGGGAACGCTGATCCCGCCGAGTGTGGTTACGGTCGTTTATGGCCCTGCAGCAGGGATCTCAGTGGGGAGACTCTTAATCTCCACAATCTTCCCTGGACTCCTCCTCTCATTGATCTACATCATTTATATCGCTCTGAGATCCTTTCTCAATCCGGTCTTTGCTCCTCCCGTCCCCCCTGAAGAAACTGTGGCCACCCTGAAGGAGAAACTGGTTATTACGGCAACAGGGATGGTCCCATCCCTTGCTCTGATCTTCACGGTCATGGGAAGCATCGTCCTGGGCTATTCAGCGCCAACGGAAGCGGCGGCGCTGGGAGCCTTTGGAAGCATTCTTTTGACGATTGCCTATGGAAATTTCACGAAGCAGGCCCTGAAGGAAACGGTCTTTCAAACCTTAAAGATTTCAAGCATGATGATGATGATATTGACTGGCGGGTCGATGTTTAGCGGTGTCTTTCTCGGAATGGGCGGAGGTAATGCCACGGAAAAGATGCTCTCGGCCTTGAACCTCGGTCCCATAGGCGTTCTCGCTCTTTTTCTCTTTATTGCCTACCTGGCAGGTTTTATTCTCGATTGGGCCAGCATTCTCCTTGTCTTTGTCCCCATCTTCTCACCGATCATCGACAAGCTCGGCTTCGATCCCATCTGGTTCGGGACCCTGTTCATCATGATGATTCAAACATCCTACTTAACGCCGCCCATGGCGCCAGCCATCTTCTATCTAAAAGGGATCGCGCCTCCCGAGATAACAACCCATGAAATGTTCCGGGGAATCGTGTCATTCATGTTTCTTCAGATGATCGGGATCGCGATTGTTCTCGCATTTCCTTCCGTTGCTTTGTGGTTGCCGGAGAAATTGATCCGCTGGTAGGTTAATCGTTTCTCGCTTTTATCAGAGAGAGACTAAGGATTCAGAATAGGGATATGCGTTTCATAAGAGGAGATCAAAATGATGACTCACAAAGAACGGATGCTCAAGGCAGCCCGCGGCGAATGGGCAGGCCAGCTTCCCTGGGCGCCCAGAATCGACCTCTGGCATAATTCCAACTCAATGAGAGGCACGCTTCCTCCTCCGTTTAAGCAGGATGCGACGTTGGATGAGGTTGCGGATTATATTGGAGGAGGGTATCACAAGGTCGTTCCCGAATTCTTAAACGTGAGATCTCCTGAGGACAACATCGACAGGGGATTGGGGATCTATCGTCTCTGGGGAATGGCTTACCGGCCGGAGCTTGCAGGCGTCGATCGGGAAGTAAAAAAGGAAGGGGATACCACTCTCGTCACCTACCACACCCCCATCGGTTCGGTCTCCTGTAAGATTCTTTATACTGAAGAGATGAAGCGGGCCGGCGCCTCCATTACCTGGATCTCTGAACACGTGATAAAAGAGCCCAAAGATTACAGGACTGTTGGTTACATCTTCAAAAACATGAAGATCTATCCTGACTACGGGAACTACCTCGATTATCAGAGGAAGGTGGGAGATAAAGGCTATGCCGCGGCCTTTGCCAATCTTGCCTCGAGCCCCATGCACCACATCATGAAAGAATTTCTTGAACCGACAAAATTTTATCTTGAACTCTATGATCATCCCAAAGAGCTTCAGCAGCTCAGCGAGGATATGGAGTCCTATTATGATCAGATCTATGAGATCCTCTCTGATTCCCCTGCAGAAGTTGTCTTTTCTGGAGGAAACTATGACGAGATGATCACCTATCCTCCCTTTTTCAAGCATTATATCCTGCCCCATCTTCAGAAGTTGGCTGGCATTCTTCACCCGAAGGGAAAGCTCCTCCAGACCCACTGTGACGGCGAGAACAAAGGCCTTCTCGATCTCCTGGCTGAGAGCGGGATGGATATTGCGGAAGCGGTTTGTCCCCAACCCATGACCAAGGTTACGATCACCGAGGTCAAAAAAGCCTTTAAGGGTAAAATCACGATCTTTGGCGGTGTTCCCTCCGTCGTTCTTCTCGAGGAGAGTATGTCCGACAAGGAATTCGAAAATTTCATGAAGAATCTATTCAAGGAAATTGCTCCTGGAGATCGATTCATCCTGGGCGTCAGCGATACGACTCCGCCGGATGCGAAGTTCGAAAGACTTTCCCGGATCACTGAAATGGTCCAGGAATGGGGGAAGTTGCCGATGGATCTCTGAAACATCGATGCGGTGACGCGGAGAATCGGAGACGCGGTGACAAATTCTTTTTCTCCGTGTCTCCCCATCTCCCCTCTCCGTGTCTTCAGTTGCCAAAGCAATACTATTTAAAAAGAGAGGAGGAGGAAAAAATGGTAGATGCAGAAAAATTTTACGGAGCGATTTCTCAGGGACAGATGGATGAGGTAAAGAGGCTGACCCAGGCGGCCCTGGAGGTCGGTGAGAAGGCTGAAGCCATTCTCAAAGCTGGCCTTTTGCCAGCCATGGAGCAGATCGGGGTTAAATTTAAGAACAACGAGATCTATATCCCCGAGGTGCTCATCGCTGCCCGGGCCATGCATGCGGGTATGGCCATCCTCAAACCGATCCTCTCCAAATCGACCACCACTCAGTCTGTAAAGGTGATCGTTGGGACGGTGAAAGGCGATCTTCATGACATTGGTAAAAATCTCGTGGTCATGATGCTCGAGGGCGGAGGCTTCGAGGCGATCGATCTCGGGATCGATGTCGCCCCGGATAAATTCGTGGAGGCCATCAAGAAACACCAACCCCAGGTGGTGGGAATGTCCGCGCTGCTGACCACGACGATGCGGGAGATGAAAAACACCCTTGAATCCATTCAGGAAGCGGGTCTCCGGAAGCAGGTGAAGGCGATCATAGGCGGTGCGCCCGTCACAGACCGGTATGCAAAGGAGATCGGTGCAGACGGTTACGCACCCGATGCCGCATCCGCTGTGGATCTCGTAAAATCCCTGATTGCGAAAGCATAAGAACGGCTAAGAGGTAGATTCCATATGCCTCGAGATATTCCTTTAGGGAACGGCAGTTTTCTCGTGGTTCATGACCAGAATTATTGCCTTCGAGACCTTTATTACCCATCCATTGGTAAGGAAAATCATACGGATGGACATGGGTTAAAATTTGGCCTATGGGTTGACGGAAGATTTGATTGGATAGATGGATCCTGGAAATTCAATTTAGAATACGTTCACGAGAGCCTCGTCACCCATGTCGAAGGAGTCAATGAAGCCCTGAGCGTGAAGCTGCGATGCCACGACGTCGTGGACCATCGAGAGAATATCTACATAAAAAAGATGACTTTGAGAAATCTTCTTAGCCGGGAGAGAGAATTCCGCATATTTTTTTATCATGACTTCCATCTTCTCGAATCCCCTGTGGGAGACACTGCCTATTTCGACCCGGATGAAAGGGCCTTGATCCATTACAAAACAAACCGCTATTTCTTGTTGAGTGGAATGCGAGACAACCTCCATGGAATCGATCAGTACACGACAGGCATCAAGGAGTTTAGAGGATTTGAGGGAACGTGGCGGGATGCTGAGGATGGATGGCTCGAAGGCAATCCGATCTCTCAAGGCTCCGTCGATTCAACACTGGCCTTTTGGTTTAAAATCCCAGGAGAAAGTGAACAGACCCTGTACTACTGGATTATCGCAGGAAAGAATTATGCTGAGGTGGGGCGCTTGAACAAGATGGTCATTCACCAAGGGCCAGACTATTTTATGCAGCGAACTGAAAATTACTGGAGGGCTTGGGTGAATAAGGAAGAGTTTAATCTCGAAACCCTGCCGAAGCAGGTAATCGACCTTTTCAAGAAAAGCCTCCTTATCCTCAGGACCAATATTGATGCCAACGGGGCAATCATTGCTGCAAATGATTCTTCGGCTCAGAGTCTGGTGAGAGATACTTACAGCTATATGTGGCCAAGGGACGCTGCTTTTGCAGCCTATGCCCTGGACCTGGCAGGTTATATCGGTGTAACGAGAAGGTTTTTTCATCTCTGCCTCGACATTATCAGCGAGGGCAAAGAGTCCAGTGGTTACTTTCTTCATAAGTACCATCCGGATGGTTCTCTGGGGAGCTCATGGCATCCGTGGGTAGACAATGGAGAAAACCGACTGCCCATTCAAGAAGATGGCACGGGGCTTGTGCTCTGGGCATTGTGGTTCCACTTTGATAAATACAGGGATATCGAGCTT
>DATIGG010000102.1:0-2452 GCA_035454825.1 Thermodesulfobacteriota bacterium
TGATAGAATCGCATGGTATTTATCAATCGTCTTTTCCGCAACCCCATCTGTCACTAACTGCCCATGATGGAGCAAAACCACTCTTTCACAGAACTTTTTGACCAGATCCAAGGCGTGCGTCACAAGGATGATCGTCTTTCCCGCCGACTTAAACTCTTCCAACTGCTTCAGACACTTTTTCTGAAAGGCTTCATCTCCGACCGCCAGAACTTCATCAATCAGCAAGATATCCGGATTCACGCACATGGCGACGGAAAATCCGAGCCGCATCAGCATCCCCGAGGAGTATGTTCGGATCGGAGAGTAAACGAAATCGCCAATTTCCGAAAAAGAGACGATTTCGTCGAATCTCTCTTTCATCTGGGTTGAATCAAATCCGAGCATTGCCCCATTGAGATAGATATTTTCCTCTCCTGTGAGATCCGGGTGAAATCCGACCCCGAGTTCCAATAAACTTGAAATCTTTCCCTGGGTCACAATCTTCCCTTTGTCCGGGGCATAGATCCCACATAAAAGTTTCAACAAGGTGCTCTTGCCGGAACCATTTTCTCCGATGAAACCAACGGTTTCTCCCCCCCCAATCCTGAGATGGATGCCCTGTAAGGCCCAGACCTCTCGAAAGGATCGTTTCTTCCCTCTCAGAAAGTTAATGGTGGTTTCCTTCAGATCCCGGCTTCGGTCTTCCCAAATTCTGAATTTCTTGGAGACATGGACAATCTCGATCACTTAAATCTCCTCAGCCAGCCGCTTCCTGATTCTCAAAAAGGGGATATACCCAAGGGCAACAGAACCCGCCGTCGCCAGGAGGATAGCGATCCAGTACTTAGGAATCGGCCATGCCCCATCGAGCAAGACCTCTCTGTAGGCAGTCGTAAACAGGGTCATGGGATTCAGTTTGTAGAGGAAAAGAAATTTTTCTGGAATGAGAGAGGCCGGATAGGCAATGGGGGTCAGCCAGAACCAGGCCATCAAAATGACTTCGAGGATATACCGGAGATCTCTGAAATAAACGTGGATGGAGCTGAGGAAAAGACCCATGCCGAAGATAAAAAGGGTCTGAAGGAGAATGATTGCCGGAAGAGAGAAATAAGACCATTGTGGAAGATAGCCATAGATGAGAAGGAGGGGGAAGACAAAAACGAAGGTAATGAGAAAGTGCAGGAGACAGGAAATGACCACTGAAAGGGGGACGATCTCCCTGGGAAAATAGACGGCCTTGATGAGATAGCCGCTGTCAGAAAGAGACGAAAGGGAAAGCATAAGGCCTGCCGAGAAGTAACTCCACGGCAGGTATCCGCACATGAAAAACATGGGGAAGTCTTTCACGCGTATCTTCATGATATAGTCAAAGGCAAGGGTGTAGACGAGGATGAGGAGGAGAGGGTTAAACAGAGACCATAAGATTCCAAGATAGGAGCGTTTATATCTTGTCTTGAAATCTCTGGAGACAAGATTTCTTGCCAAATCTTTATGGCTCAACAGCTCGATCCATTTCATCTTTTGAATCCGATCCCATCCCTCACAAATATTCTTCGAGAATTTTCTCAAGACCTCCAAACGAATCCCGGGCCAATATCATCATTCTTTTCAACAAGTAAGGGTTATCTCCTTTTAGATTTCCTCCCGGATCAGTGGTGAAGGCACCTTTGTACCCCAAATGCTTTAAGCTATCCATGATCCCAGAATCATAAGCACCAAAAGGATATGCAAAAAACCGGACTTCTTTCCCATTTCCAATGACTCTTTCGATAATTGTTTTCGATAACTCCAATTCTCCGCCAATCCTCTCACCCTTCTCTTCCTCCGTCTCATACCGGCCCCGGTCTTCCTTATATTCCGATATAAGGAAAAACATCTCCTCTTTCCAATTCTCTTTCTGGAAGAAATTCACACCTCCTTGCCTGTTTACATATTCCACACATTTCTCCGTAAACTCCCTTCGGGGAATAAAGATCCGTGAGACGAGTTCATATCCCAATCCAAAGATAGGAGCACCATATCTTTCATCCAGCCCCTTGATGATGGGCTCCTGATCTTGATTTTTTCCGGTATAGAAATCCTCCACTTGCGCATTGATAAAGGCCAGGGCATGAGTGTGCGAATGGCCTTCAATTCTTAGAATCCCTTGGGCCTCGACCTCCTTCCACCACTCTGTCCCTGATCTCTGAATATATTCATCAGCAGTTGGAGCAAAGACCGTGCCAGAATACCCGTACTGCTTCAGTAAAGGGTAAGCCACGGTATAATTTTCGATCGAACCATCATCGAAGGTTATCACAATCGGGCGATCCGGAAGAGAGAGATTTTCACCCGTGACATAGCGATGAAGATCTTGCGGTGAAATGGTTTCAAATCTATGGTCCTTCAGCCAGGAGAGATGATGGATAAAATAGCTCTCGAATCCGTCGAGCCACGGATGGTACAATAACACGTAGATTGGTTTATCAAATGG
>DATIGG010000103.1:0-4243 GCA_035454825.1 Thermodesulfobacteriota bacterium
GAAAGCGGGTTCGATTATGTTGAGTTGCCGCTTGCACAGATGATGGATCTAAACGATGAAGAATTTTTTTCCCTAAAGGAAAGAGTGGATTTGTCCGGTCTAAAGTGCGAGGTGTGCAATAACTTCTTTCCTGTTCATATCCGGCTGACAGGCAATGCCGTAGATTATGGGAAAATTGAAGAATATCTTGATAAGGCACTGGGAAGAGCAGCGCAACTGGGAGTGAAAGTGATTGTGTTTGGTAGCCCTAAGTCCAAGAATGTACCTGAAGGATATCCGATGGATAAGGCCTGGTCCCAGTTGGTGGAGTTGCTGAGGACTATTGATCCGTTGGGTAGGGCAAAAGGCATTACCATTGTCATTGAACCGTTATGCAAGTTGGAGAGTAACATCATAAATACTGCCGCAGAGGGGTTTCAGCTTTCCAGGGCTGTTGACCGAGAGAATATTAAGCTGTTGGTTGATTATTACCACCTGGTCATGGAAAAAGAAGATCCCGATATTATACTTAGCGCCGGGTCTTATATTAAACATGTCCATTTCGCAAACCCTGCTGGTAGGGGATACCCTGTTGAAACAGAGGATGGCTATTTTCGTTTTGTAAATCTTTTGAAGCGTATTGGCTATGAAGGCAGAATGAGCGTTGAAGCTTTAACAAAGGATTTTTCCCATGATGCCAAACGCTCCGTGGAAATATTGAGACAACTTGCCGGGTAAACCGCGAACTTGCATAAGCGGGCATGTGTAAACCGCCCTTCAAGGCTTCAGATGGCGGTCAAGTTGACATTTTAAGGGGATTGGAGGAAATCACCTGAAGTGATCTCCAGCAGGGATCTGAGACGTAAGTGCTCCTCATATTAAAGGAGCGCCCTTAAGCCTTTCCGAACGGTTTATCCATGCCCGAAGGATAAAATCGTCCACAATATTAAAGTTAGGCCTGAATATGGCACCAAGACAAATCTGATAAGCCCTGGAAGAGGATTGGTAACGGGAGATACAAATGAAAGTTTGTGTTCTGGGTTCTGGTGCAATGGGCAGTTCCATCGGCGGGTTACTGGCGGATTCAGGATCAGAAGTCTATTTGATAGACACGTGGGCAGAGCACATTGACGTGATGAACAGGCAGGGGCTGAAGCTCAGGGTTGGCTCATCCGATAGAATGGTTAAAGTCCGAGCGAGAACAGATTGCCAGGGGATAGGGCCGGCAGACCTTATCATCGTTCTGGTGAAGTCCTTTAATACGGGGGAGGCCATTGAAAATGCCGGTCCGATCATTGGCGACAGAACGGTGATTATGTCGCTGCAGAACGGTCTTGGCAATGAGGAAATCATCGAGGAAGTGGTTGGGAAGGAACACGTAGTGGGGGGGAGAACATTTGCCGGCGGCTCAGTACTTACCCCGGGACATGTGATTGCCAACACAGCAGGTAAGCCTACCTATATTGGAGAACTCGATGGCAGTGCCAGTGAAAGAGTGACCCGGATTGCTGAGGAGTTCAATCGTGCCGGCTTATTGACCACCGTGACCGCCAACATCGTTGGGATCATGTGGGACAAGCTGCTGGTCAACGTTGCCACCGGCGCCCTGTGTGGTATCACAAGGCTGCCTTATGGCGGGCTGTACAGGATGCCAGAACTCAGGGACTGTGCCCTCGAGGCGGTATCAGAGGGAATTGCGGTCGCAAAGGCAAGCGGCGTGAAACTATCTACGAAGGACCCCAAGGAAGCATGGTTCAAAGCGTCTGAAGGGTTACCCGAGGATTTCAAGCCCTCCATCTCGCAGAGTTTAGAAAGAGGGTTAAGAACCGAGATCGATTTCATCAATGGAGCGATTGTCAGGTGTGGCGAGAAATGCGGGATTCCGACACCTGTCAACAAGACGTTGGTGGCCAGTATCAAGGGAATTGAATACTGGATGAAGCATTTCGCAAAGGAGGCGTAGCGTCCTGGAGCTTCATCGTTGCCAGCATCTTTTTTTGGACGCCCCTAAAGTGGTGATTTATTTAGTGTCTGTCCATAAATTGCGGCTTTCATAAAAAGTTGTCATTCCGGCAAAAGCCGGAATCCAGTGTTCATAAGGGTTTCTGGATGCCGGATCAAGTCCGGCATGACGGATTGACAGAGTTTATGGACAGACACTATTTAGTGAGTTCAAGAGGAGGTGACATTGCGAAGAAATAGAAGGAGGTTTCCATTTCTGGGATCAAATCACAAGAAAGGAGGATATTAAGATGAAGAAGATGGTTTTGATGGCAGGGTTGCTATTGGTTACTTTTTCTTTGGCTCAGGCAGCGGACTTTCCAACAAAAGACCTCTCGGGCATCATCATGTGGGGAGCAGGCGGAGCGACAGACAACGTGGCGAGGGCAGTGACACCTTTAGTTGAAAAACACCTCGGCAAACAGATTATCCTTCAGAACAAGCCAGGGGCAACAGGCGCTGTGTCAACTCAATGGGTTTCTAACCAGCCCTCGGATGGATACACGCTTCTTTATGGGGCTGAGAACCCGCAATTGTATAAAGTCCTGGACATCTCACCATTGGATTACAAGGACTTTTACGCGATCAATGTCCTTGCTCGGGGTGTAGGAGTCATCGTCTGCAACAACAATGCGCCCTGGAAGACATTCAAAGATCTCATTGACGACGCAAAGAAGCAACCCGGTATGATCAAAATGGGGTCAACAGGTCCTGGAGGACTTCCTTTTGTTGTAGGTGCCATGATGAAAGCTGTCAGTGGGGTTACCTTCACCGAAATTCCCTTTGGAGGAGAGGGGCCAGGCATGACAGCATTGCAGGGAGGCCACATCCAATGGATGACCGTTGGACTCACGGCGGGTAGGGAACATATCCGAGCTGGTCGGGTCCGGGCCCTTGCAATCGTAGCGGATGCGCCAATTCCTGGATTGGAGAATATCCCTTTAATCACCACCGCCTATTCGGAATACAAGAAATATCTCCCCTGGGGACCATTCTATGGTATCTGGGTGAAAAAGGATGTTCCCGAGGATGCGAAAAAGAAGCTGGTCGATGCCTTTCAAAAGGGGTCCAAGGAGGCCAAATTCCAGGATTTCATCAAGGACTTTGGCGCTATCTACATGGGAACCTATGGCGATGAGGCCGATAAGTTCCTGAAACACTGGCAGTCTGTCACATGCTGGCTCCTTCAGGATGCTGGGGCCGCCAAGGTTTCACCTGAAAAGTTCGGAATTCCAAAGCCCTAATTGATCCTTCACCTCCTGCCTCTCCCCGCTACGGTGAGGCAGGATGAAGGGTACGGGATTTTCCGGGATAAACGAGGTTCTAAGAATGGAAGAGAGAATGAAAGGTCGACCCGGAGAGCGAATTCTCCTCTGGTTTCTGTTGATGTTCAGCCTTTTTGCCCTTTTGCAGGCCTTCCGAATCTCTAAGTTAGAATCCCTTTCCTCACCTGGAGCATTTCCCATTTTTATCTGTGCGGTTCTTGTGCAATCAACCATTTGGATGTTATGGAAAAATTGGAATCGGTATTCGTCTTTTGGGTTTAAAGAGGAGATCGGTCAGGCCCGTGTTTTTGTATTTCCCAAGACAGTTTTCATATATGCGACCATTCTCATCCTTTATATTCTATTGCTTGCGCCCCTTCACTTTTTCGTAAGCTCCTACCTTTTCCTCGTAGGCTCTTTTATCTTTCTTAAAGGAACCTCAATTCGCCGATCCTTTTTTGTCGCAGCAGGGATGCTTGCTGCCATCTATTTATTATTTCAATACATCTTTAAAGTCATCCTCTGGTGAAAAAGGAGTCAAGACCTGACTGGCAGTCCCTTAGACTATTTTCTAATGACATGGCTTAGCCCGAAGCTGATGTTTTTGACGGCTGCAGGTACCTTTGCGGGAATTTATGTGGGCGCCATTCCAGGACTTTCTGTGACCATGGCTGTTTCGATCCTTATTTCCTTTACCTTTTCTTGGAATGTCAATCCAGCATTGGCTCTCATGGCAGGCATTTATACGGGTGGGGTTTATGGAGGGTCCCGTTCATCCATCCTCTTGAACATTCCCGGCGCTCCTGCTGCGGTGGCAACGGGATTTGATGGTTATCCGTTAGCAAAACTGGGTGAGGCCGGAACGACCATTGGATTATCAACCACCGCATCCGTGATTGGTGGTTTTATGGGTATCGCTGCTTTGGCGGTAGGGGCGCCCATCATTTCAGAATATTCCCTTATGTTTGCCCCGAGGGATTATTTTCTCCTGGGCATCA